>JBKKDD010000021.1:0-4417 GCA_046708705.1 Miltoncostaeaceae bacterium
TCGATCAGGGCCTCGGCAGTGGGGCGTCGGGATCCCACCAGACGTGCTCGAAGTGCTTGACGATCTGCTCGGAGCCGGGCACGTGGAAGTTCTGTAGTCGGTAGTCCATCAGTGCGGCGGGGGGGCGCCGGGGGCGGGGCCGAGGGGTCGTGGGGCCCGGGGTTTCGGCCGCGGTCGTTTGATGCGCGGAGGCGATGGCTTCGGGGTCGGCGTGGTGCCCCTGCGACTGACAGGGGTGGAGACGGGAGGGGTGGCGCCTGAGTCGTCGCCGTCCCGGGTCGAGCCCGCTCCCAGCACCCGCCGTAGCGCGCGGCCGATTGCGGCCTGGACGGGCACGGACGGGATGATCGCCGCGACACCGGGGGGACTTCCCGCGTTGGGCGCAGTTCTCGACTGCGATCCTGCCGACTGCGATCCCGGAGACTGCGCGGCCACCCTGTCGGCCGGCGTCTGCGGGCCGCGGTGGACCGCGATCGTCACAGCGAGCGCGAGGACCGTCAGGAGCCCGGTCGACGCTGCAATGACCCCGGTTAGCGTCTGACCACGCCGTCCGTCCGGGGCGACCTCACCGCCGGTGGCGTCGCGAGCGGGGGCCTGGCCGTCGGCGGTGGGCCTGCCGGGCAACCAGGATCGTGCCCACCAAGATGACCTCGTCCTACCCGTCGTATCTTCGTGCCAGATGGCCATCCGGCAGAACCTACCAACACGTCCGGACCCCACTCCGGGTTACGACGTCTCCTCGGCGCACGGCGGACGGTCGTCCCGAAGCCGGCGGTCCTCGCGCAGGAACTCGTACGCCCCGAAATACGGGCCGAACAGGCCGACGATGACCACGATCAGGGCCGTTGTGACGGTGACGATCCGAAGCCGCGCGGCCACGATGCACGCCACCCCCATCAGCATGTACATCACCCCGTGCGTGAAGCCGAAGAAGAACGTGATCGGCTGCGGCTTGCCGAGCACGAAGGCGCAGAGCATCAGCCCCGTGAACATCACGGAGTGGACGATGCTGAAGACGGCCAGGTTGCGCACGCTCAGCATGCGCCGCAGGACCGGGTGATCCGTCGCGCGGATCGGTACGCCGGACTCGTCGATGTGCTCGGCCGTCATCGCGACTGAGGATAGCGGGACCCGGCTGAGCCAAGACCATACGACGGGCCGATCTCGCTCAGCTTGTCAGCCAGCAAGCACTGGATTCGGAACGCTCTGCGCTCGCGGGTGACACTGTGCCCATGATCAGGGCGTGCTTTGCGCTGCCTGGGCGATGCCCCTGAGCATCCCGGGGAAGACCAGATGATGCGACGGAGCGACCAGCGTCCAGTACATCCGACCGAGGCGGCCGTGGCCTTCGAATGACGCGGTCTGCGTGATGCGCGACCCCGTTCCGCTGGGCTGCACCCGGTACTCGAGCCAGGCTCGGCCGGGCAGCTTCATCTCGGCGACCAGGCGCAGCAGGTGCGGGGCCTCGATCGCCTCGACCTTCCAGAAGTCCACCATGTCCCCCGGTCTGAGCTCGACCGGGTCGCGTCTGCCGCGGCGCAGCCCGACGCCGCCGAACGCCAAGTCGAGCCACCCACGGATCTGCCAGAGGGTGTTGCCGTAGTACCACCCCGTGCGTCCGCCGATTCGCTGGATCGGGGCGAACGCGACGTCCGGCGGTGCGGCGACCTCGACCGTGCGCGTGTCGGAGAGCAGATCCAGTCTCCCTTTGTGTCCGCGGCGGGCCGGGCCGCGATGGCGTTGGTCGACCCGCATTGACTCCTCCTCGACCGCCGTGGTGATCGCCTGGCGGACACCCTGCGGCCGCAGGGGCAGGTCGCGCAGCGCGCTGTCGTCGTGGACGATCGTCTCGTTGCGCACGCCCTCGATCAGGTGCCGACCCACACGCGCGTAGAGCGGGGTCACCAGGCCCAGCCAGAGGCTGGAGAGCCATGGGCTCAGGACGGGCACCGGGATGATCAGGCGCCGCAGGCCACGGATGTCGGCGAACTCGCGCATCAGGTCCCCGTACGACACCGTGTCCCGCCCACCGATCTCGTAGACGCGGCTGGACGTGACCTCCAGCTTTCCGGCGGCACGCAGGTAGTCGATGACGTCGTTGATCGCGATCGGTTGGGTCAACGTGCGCACCCACCGCGGCGTCAGCATTACGGGGAGCCGCCGGACGAGCGAGCTGATGAGCTCGTAGGAGAGACTCCCGGCGCCGATGATGATCGACGAGCGCAGTTCGATCGTCGGAGGTCCCTGCGTGCGGAGGATCTCGCCGACTTCCTGCCGGCTGGCGAGATGGGCGGACAGCTCCGGATCCCGGCCGAGCGCTCCCAGGTACACGACGCGCTCAACCCCGGCGTCGCGTGCGATGGACGCGAAGATCTCGGCGGTGCGACGATCCTCCTCACGAAACTCCCCGCCTGCCGCCATCGAATGCGCCAGATAGTAGGCCAGCTCGACGCCCTCCATCGCGGCGCGCACGTCGGCCTCGACGCTCAGATCGCCCCGGACGACACGGGTCCCCGGCGCGCGCCCGGCGGCGATCGCGTCGGGTCTGCGCGTCAGGCAGCAGATCCGGGCCCCCTGCGATTCGAGCGCGATCAGCAGCCGTCCGCCGACATACCCGGTCGCCCCGGTCAGAAGGATCAGCGGCGACGCGTCAGGTGGCGTGGACGAATTCGTCATCGAGCCAGGTTACCCGGTCGGCCCGTGACTCAACCCCGGCGGGCCCATCCGTTGGGTGGTGGGTGATCCCCTGCGTTGGCGACCGGACCCGTATTGCGACCGCGACCTGGACCTCCTCCAAGACCGCTGCGCCATTTCCCGCACATGTCTCGGGGCGCGCCACCACCTGGGGAGCGGCAGGGTCAGTCCGTGCCGTCGACCGTACGGATGACGACCCGCGGTGTCGGGGCCGTCGTTCTCGCCTCGGGGGACCGGAACTCCGTCTGGAACCACCCGGTGCCCGTGCCGTTCGGCGTCCACCCCAGGTCGAGGAGCGTCCGCACGATCTCGCGGTATGCCACGGACGTGTCGTGTCGCTGCGGGGGCTCCCCGGGGCCCTCCCAGGGGAACGTCGATGAACGTGTGACCGCGACCGGGCCTCCCGACGGACCGTCGACCCGGGCATAGAAATACGATTCCTCGCCGCCCGCCCACCACCAGTCGATGACGCAGATCGTCGGTCTCCCCAGGTCGCGGATTCCACCCGCCCTGGGCGGGCCGGCATCATTCGCCCGATTCCGGCTGACCGCTTCGTCCCGTGTGGGGATCTCGGGCCGGCCGGGATCCGTGCCCGTCTCCGGGTCGGGGTCCACGCGCCCGGCGGGGGTCGGCGCCGGCGTCCTGATCGGGATGATCACCCGCTGCCGTTCGTCCTCGGTGCCGCTCGTGTCCGGGGTGTCCGCAGGGGGCCGGTCGGCCTCGTCGTCGTTGCGGATGGGGATGACGACCTCTCGCTCCGCAACCTCGTCGCCGCTCGGCAGCGGCGCGGTGGGCACCGGCCAATTGGCGGTGACGAGCGTCGTGTCCTCGGCGGGAGCCGCGACGTCTCGGGGCTTCGGGGTCTCGTGTGGAATGGCGACCTGGTCGGATTCCATCGACGTGGCATCTCGCCTCCGCCGGCGGCCGAGCAGTACGACCGCGGCCGGTCCCAACGCGATACCCGCGACGACGACGGCGAAGATGATCGTCAAGCGTGCGCGATCGCCATCCGATCCGGTCGAGCCCGAACCGTCCGCAGACGGCGGAATCGCCGTCACGGACGGCCCGAACGGGTTGGGCGGAGCCTGAGGCGCGCGTTCGAGCGGGAATGCGTTCCAGAGTTCGCCGGGATCGCGGTCCGTCGCCGCGCCGGCGCTCGAGACCCCGTGAAGAGCCGTCGTGACGGCGAGCACGGAGAGGATCGCGAAGATGCGCCTCATGCGATCGTGACCGGGGTGCCGACCGGCATCAGCCGGGCGAGGGCGACGATGTCCGGGTTTCGCATGCGGATGCACCCGTGGGAGACCCGTCCGGGGAGGATCTCGGGCGCGTTGGTTCCGTGGATCCCGACGAAGCCGCCCCCGGGCCATTCGGTCAACCGCGACTGGGCGCTGGTTCCGAAAGCGATCGGGCCGAACGCCGGGCTGGCGTAGTCGGTCAGCTTGTTGCGGATGTAGAACTCGCCGCGTGGGGTCGGCGCCTCTGCCGTCCCGATGCCGACGGGCGCGCGGAACACCTCCCTGCCGTTGCGAAGGAGCGTCGCGCGCAGGCCCGCCAAGTCGACCACCAGACGGGTGTGGACGACCTGTTGGGCCCCGAGCACGGCGCGGGGCACCCAGCCGATCGCACCCGCGGGAAGGGCGGGAATCCGCACGCGCGCCCACTGGCGTCCGTCAGACGCTGCCGATCGGTCGAGGACGGTCACGATGTTCTGGGTGCCCTC
>JBKKDD010000022.1:0-10153 GCA_046708705.1 Miltoncostaeaceae bacterium
CTACCGCTGAGCTAACCGCCCGCTTTCGCGCGCTCGGAAACGATACCAGCATCTGGGTGGGGCGACCCGCCGCCTCAAGCGGGGATGATCGTGATCCGAAAGCCCCGGCTCGTGGTGTTGCCGGCGATGTCGGCGGCGGTGATCTCGACCGAGTAGGGGCCGGGCGGCAGGTGCCCGGTGTGGAGCAGGCCGTCGGCCGAGGGGCTCTTGACGGTCAGCCGGATCCAGAAGATCGGGGTGAACCGGTGGCGCGTGCTCTGGGTCGTGTAGAGGATGTTGCCGATCGCCTCGGGCGGGGCGACATCCATCTGGACGCACTTGTACGGGCCCACGACGGTGGCGCCGTTCGCGTCCTTGATCGCGTAGCCGAGCTTGTAGACGCCGGTATGGTTGCCGTCACGGCTCTGGACGTCGGTCGCGTTGACGAAGAGCGCGACCCCGCCGTTGATCGCGTCCAGGCCGACCTTGGACCCGTCGGTGCGGTAGGCGAGCAGCTCGTGGATCTCGGGGGGCGCGGTGTCCACGTAGTTGGCCATCCCGCCGAAGCCCAGCGGGTTGACTGGACGCCCACCCGCCCAGCGCGTGAAATGCACGTGCTCTTGGCCGGGAAACACCTTGCCGATCACCGTCGTGAACGCCTTGACGCGCGCGCCTTCGCGGATCGGATCCTTGAGGTGCACGTACTCGAAGTCGCCGACGCGGACGAAGCGGGAGTAGTTGGCGCCACCGCCCCACTGCGCGACGCCGTCGGTCAGCGCGTAGACCGGGGTCAGGTCGGGGGCGATGATGTCGATGCCGTGGTGGATGATCCGCCGCCCCGCCGGCAGCACGGGGTTGAGGCGATCGAGGAACTCGTGCAGCGGGGCGCCGGTCAGGCCTTTGGCCCCGGCGACGCCGATCAGGCCGCGGACCTCGCCGAAGGTGCCGCGCACGCCGTGCGGCCCGTCGAACGGCTTGACCGGCCAGCGCAGCTTCCGCGTCGGCGCCGTCCCGATGCCGAAGGCGGGGGTGTCGCGGATCAACTCGTGAGAGTGGCGCTCCAGCCCGCGCAGCGATGCGCGCAGCAGGTAACCGGCGGGAAACGGCGTCGTCCGCAGCAGGTAGCCCTGGCCGCGCAGGCCCAGCCCGGCGTTGATCTCGTGCTCGGGGTAACCCACCCGGCGCTTCCACGCGAGCACGGCCTTGGCGGTCGGCGCATCGAAGGTTCCGTGCGCGCGGATCCCGAGCGCCTTCTGCACCGCGGTGACGTCGGGGCCCTTCATCCGTGGGGTCGTCAAGGTCAGGACGCGCATCGTGTGCTCCTCGTTGCCTGGCGGCAGGTTCTCGGTCCCGCGCCCCGCCGTCAAGTGGTGGTGTGCGCTATTCCCGTGTCAACCGGCGGGCGGCGGCCTCGATCTCATCCTCGTCGAGCATGACGTGGAGCGCCGCGTCGCCCAGGGGGATGAACGTGTCGACGGATGCCACCCGGGAGATCCGCCCGTCGAAACCGGCGCCCACCAGCCCGGTCACGATGCCCTCGCCGACGCCGCCGCTCGCGCGGGTCTCGTCGACGACGAGCACCCGGCCGGTGGCGGTCGCGTGGCGGACGATCGCCTCCATGGGAAGCGGCGACAGCCAGCGCAGGTCGAGCACGCGGCAGTCGATGCCGTCAGCGGCCAACCGGCGGGCGACGCGAAGTGACATGTGCAGCCCGTTGGCCCACGAGACCATCAGCAGGTCGTCGCCGTCGCCGTACACGCGTGGCGCGCCGATCGCGACGTGCGCCTGGGGCCACGAGGCGGGCGCCGCATAGCCGTCGAGCCACTCGCCGTCACCGGTCTCGTGCAGGTCGGCGGTGGCGTACAGCGCGATCGGCTCAAGAAACACGCACACGGTGCCGTCCGTCGCCGCCGCGGCCACGCAGGTGCGCAACATCGCCGCGGCATCGGCGGCGCGAGCGGGCGAGGCGATGACGATGCCCGGGATGTCGCGAAGCACCCCGACGGCGTTGTCGTTGTGGAAGTGGCCGCCGAAGCCCTTTTGATAGCCGTATCCCTGGATGCGGATGACCATGCCGTTGCGGTAGCCACCCTGTGAGAAGAACGACAGGCTCGCCGCCTCGCCGCGCAACTGGTCCTCGGCGTTGTGCAGGTACGCGAGGTACTGGATCTCGGGAACGGGCACCAGGCCCGACACGCCCGCCCCGAGCGCCAGGCCCAGGATCGACTGCTCGTCCAGCAGCGTGTCGAACACGCGGGCCAGGCCGGCCTTGGCCGCCAGACCGCGGGTCACGCCGTAGACACCGCCCTTGACCGCCACGTCCTCGCCGAACACCAGCAGCCTGGGCTCCGCCAGCAGCAGATCCCCGAGCGCGCGGTTGATCGCCTGGGCCAGGGTCATGGGCCGCTCGTCCTCGGGCAGCGTGCGGCCGAACCACGCCGCCCGTTGCTCCGCCGGCGCAGCGCGCGACGCTGCCTGAGCGACCCGGTCGGGCCTGCGCGGCGAGAGCGGCGCGACCACCGCCGCAGCGTCGGCGAGTTGCGTGGCGCCGACCATGTCGGCCGCGGCGGCGCGAACCCGGGCGCGAATCTGCTCGGACCGCTCAGCGATCTCGGCGGCGGTCGCCAGGCCTCGGGCGACCAAGTGGCGCGCCGTGGCGATGATTGGATCGCGCGCGTAATCGCGTCGCACCTCGTCGGGGCTTCTGTAGCCGGCCTCGACGTCGCTGCCCGCGTGTCCCAAAAAGCGCACGGTCGTCAGGTGCAGAAACGCCGGGCGTCGCTCGGAGCGCACCCAGTCGGCCAGCTCTCGGGCGGTCGCGGAGACGCCTTGGGGATCCCTGCCGTCCGCGCTCGCATAGCGCAGCCCGACCCGCTGCCCGTACGCCGCCGCGATCCACCCGCCCGGGGTGCGCACGCTGATGCCGATGCCGTTGTCCTCGCAGACCAACAGCAGCGGCAGCGGCAGCCGGGTGTAGGCGCAGTGGCAGGCGGTGTTGATCGCGCCGACCGCCGTGGAGTGGTTGGCCGAGGCGTCGCCGAAGCTGCACACCGCGAGCGCGTCCTGCGGCCAGTCGATCTGCGCGGCGAGCTTCGGCGCCCGGCCGATCGTCAGCGCGACCCCGACCGCGCGCGGCAGGTGGCTGGCGATGGTCGAGGTCTGCGGGATGACCGCCAGCTCACGCCGGCCGAACACCTTGTGCCGCCCGCCCGCCATCGGCTCGTCCACCGACGCGAACATCCCCTGCAGGATGTCGATGACCGGGTCGATGCCCGGGACCTGCCGGGCCCGCGCGCAGTAGAAGCCGCCGGACCGGTAGTGCAGCAGCGCGGGGTCGGTCGGGCGCAGGGCCATCGCAACGGCCGCGTTGCTCTCGTGGCCGGCGGAGCCGATCGTGTAGAAGCCGCGCCCCTGCGCGCGCAGCCACCGGGCGGCCAGGTCGACGTGGCGGCTCTCGAGCTGCGCGTCCAGCAGGTCGAGGGCTTGGGCGTCGCTCAGCGCCGCAGTCGTGTCGTCGCGCGCGGCCGGCGGATCGGATTCGAGCGCCGCGACGGCCTCTTGCCAGGCGAGCTCGAGCGGATCGCGCCGGTCCGTGTTCACCGCGGCCAATTGGCACCACGCGCCACTGCTACCAGCCGTCGGAGGCGCGGCGGCGCATGCCGCTCTCACCGAGCGACTCCCAGACGTCGAGCTTGGTGGTGATGCCGCGGATGACGGCGTCGGTGAACTCGTCGGTGTGGGCATGGCCGCCCAGGTCCATGGTGCGGATGTCGTCGCCGATCGTCTCGAGCGCGGCCTCGTAGATGGCGCGCGACGCGGTGTCCTCGCCCATGTAGGAGAGCACGGCAGCGCCGGCCAGGATCATGGCGAGCGGGTTGGCGACGTTCTTGCCGGCCAGGGCCGGGGCCGTGCCGTGGGGGGCCTCGGCCATGACCACGGTCGGGCGGTAGTCGTCGTCCACGGCGAACAGGAGCGACTCCGCCCCCGCGATGGACCCGAACAACTGCAGCACCATGTCCGACAGCAGGTCGCCGTCGCGGTTGAGCGCTGGGACCACCAGTGCCTCGCCGGTGTGCGAGATCAGCATGGCGTACGTCGCGTCGATCAGCATCGGCTGGTAGCGAACCTCGGGGTGCCGGGCGGCGGCCAGGTCGAGCTCCTCCTTGAGCATGCCCTCGTACACGGGGGACACTGTCCACTTGGGCCCGCCACTGACCGTGGCGCCCATCCGCACCGCCTGCAGGAACGCGACCTCGGCCACCTGGCGACAGACCCTGCGGCTGATGTGCTCGGTGCGCCAGGCGACCTCGTCGTCACCGGTCCCCTCGCGGTGCTCCTTCGCCCCGTAGGCATCGTCCACCGCCATCCGCACGATCGAGATCGGGGCGTGGATGCCGCCGATTGGGCGCACGCCCGAAAGTCGCCGCCCCGTGCGGATGATGACCTTGCCGTCGACCTCCTCGCGCAGGATCGCGTTGGGGCTGCCCACGTCGCCCGCGACCTCGGGGGTGATCGTCGCGGCCTTCAGCCCGAACCCGTGCCGGCACATCGCCCGCGCGGCCTCATGGACGACCTCGTTGTGCGTGGCGCGCCGGTGCTCGATCGACAGGTCGTACTGCTCGAACGTCAGGTCGACGCCGATCACGGACGGGTGGAGTACCCGCAGTGCCTCCTGCAGAAGCTCCTGGCCGGTCTCGTCCCCCTCCATCACGACAAGTGTCTTGGGCATCGCGCAAGCCTAGCCCAGCCCCAGCGTCCGACAATCAGGGCGGGGGCGGGCTGACGCCGGCTGCGACGCTGAGGCGACGGCAGGTGGCGGTCTGGCTGCGCAGGGTCTTTTGGACGTGCCTCGCTTGTGATGGATCTGGAACTCGTACGCCGTCGCGCCAGGGGCGGCGGCCCAGCAGGCCTCCCAGTCGACCTGCCACTTGACGACGCCGTTCGGCTGCTTGGTGCCCGTGTCGGAGAGGGTCGCCCGCAGGTCGCTGATCGCGGGCGGCGCCACCGGCGCGGAGTCGGAGTCCTCGCCAGCCCGCGCCGAGCAGGCCGGCACCGGCCGCCACGAGCACGCAGAGCGCGTGGCGGTCCCGGACCTGGCGCGACGCGCTGGTGTTGGTGGTCTGATCACGATCCTTCGATCGGTCTCGACCAACAGGCTACGCCGCGACCCGGTGAGGCCGGTCGGTGCGGACCCGTCCGCTACATTGCCCCGCGTGCGCACCGGAGTCCGAATCGTGTTGGGTCTCGTCGCGGCCGCCGTGCTGGTGACCGGGTGCGGCGGCGACGAGGTGGCCACGCCGGGAACCTCGGCGACCGGCACCGGCGCGTCGACCGCGGCCACGGCTCTGCCGACGGTGACCGGGGCGTTCGGCAAGGCCGCCACGGTCAGCCTGCCCGGGCCCGACCCCGGCGGGTACAGCGCGACCGTCCTGACGCGGGGCAAGGGCGCCAAGGTCGCCAAGGGGGACCTGCTGGTCGCCCACTACCTGGGCGAGACCTGGCGCGACGGCAAGGTGTTCGACCAGTCCTACGAGCGCGGTCAGCCCGCGCAGTTCCCGATCGGGGTCGGGCAGGTGATCCCCGGGTGGGACGAGAAGCTGGTGGGACAGAACGTCGGCAGCCGCGTGCTGCTGGTGCTGCCGCCGGACAAGGGCTACGGATCGTCCGGCAACGCCCAGGCCGGTATCCAGGGGACGGACACATTGGTGTTCGTGGTGGACATCGTCGGTGCGTTCGGGGCCACCTCGAGCGCCGACGGGGCGCCGGTGGCCCCTGTTGCGGGTCTGCCCACCGTGACCGCCAAGGCGGGCGAAAAGCCGGCGATCACGATCCCCTCCGGCGCCGTTCCCTCCGGCACGCTGGTGGCGCAGACGCTGCTGCAGGGCACGGGAGCCCCGGTCAAGAAGGGCCAGACCCTGATCGCGCACTACGTCGGGGTGGTGTACGACACCCGCAAGCAGTTCGACGCCTCGTGGGACCGCGGTCAGCCCGCGGCGTTTCCGATCGGGGTCGGGCAGGTGATCCCCGGGTGGGACACGGCGTTGGTCGGTCAAAAGGCGGGGACGCGGATGCTGCTGGTGATCCCGCCCGCTGACGGGTATGGCAGCGACGGCAACGCCCAGGCCGGCATCAAGGGCACGGACACCCTGGTGTTCGTGGTCGACATCCTGGGAGCCGTCTAGCGGCTGTGCCTTCGAGCCCGCTCATCGTTGCGGCGGACTCGGGCGGGCTCAGGTGACGATCAGGGGACCGCGGGCATCGCAGTCGCGGGCTCGGGCAGCGTCTTCCGTCCCATGCGTCGGAGCCAGCTGACGTGCGAGCCCATCGCCCCCGCCAGCGTGCGGTGCACCTGGTAGCGGACGCCGTGGCGTTCGCACACCTCCCGCACGATCGGCGCGAGGGCGGGGTAATGCGTGTGGCAGACCTTGGTGAACAGGTGGTGCTCGATCTGGAAGTTCAGCCCGCCCATGTACCAGGCGATCAGCGGGTTGCCCGGCGCGAAGTCGACGGTGGTCTCGACCTGGTGGCGCGCCCACTCGACTTTGGCGGAGTCGGTCATCTCGCCGACGCTCGAGAACTCGGCCTCCTCGACGCAATGCGCCAGCTGGAACGTCAGCGCGAGCACGAACGCCAGGATGAACGACGTGACGAAGAACACGACGGCGACCTGCCAGACCGGGTGGAACAGCAGCGGAATGCCGAGCGTCCAGGACAGGAAGATGAACTTGCCGACCCAGAACCCGACGAGCTCGCGGCCCTTCGGCCACGGTAGGGGCGTGCTCTCGATGTGTCCAATCCGCAGCTGCATGACGTCGCCGAGGATCTGCCATTTGACCGCGAAGAACCCGTAGAGGGGCCAGGCGTAGACGTGCTGGAAGCGGTGGAACCGCCGGCGCTTTTGCTCCGGCGCGAGGCGCAGGAACGGCAGTTGCTCGATGTCGCCGTCGGCGCCGGCGATGTTGGTGTAGGTGTGGTGGACGACGTTGTGCTTGATCCGCCAGACGTAGGAGCTGGCGCCGATGACGTCCAGTGACCAGCGCATCCATCGGTTGAGCCACCGGACGTTGGAATACGACCCGTGGTTGGCGTCGTGGGTGACGTTGAAGCCGATGCCCGCGACCGCGAGGCCCAGGGACAGCGCGAGCAGGCCCACTTGCCACCAGGACGTCGCGAAGAACACCAGGAGCGTCCACGAGATGGCCGCCCAGGCGAGGATGACGCCGGTTTTGACGTAGAGGCGCCGCCGGGCGGTGCGCTCGCGTGCCGGGTCGGACACATGCTCGCGGACCAGGGCCTTGAGCTCGGAGTAGAACGAGCCGCCGCCGGTGAACCCGATCACGTCGGCGCTCGTCTCGCGTCCCCGCTTGGCGGGTTCCGCCTGTGCGCGCGCGTCCGTACGGTTTGGTCCTGCCGCCACATTGCCCAAGGTGCTCCGCCTTCGTATGAGGCGTCGCCGGGTTCTTGGGCAACGCGACTCGCTCAATGCACCCGATCGGGAATCGGGCGGTACGGCTATCCCGTACGGCCGAAAGACTAGCGCAGGTTGGCGGATGGACAGTGGTGCCCCGGTGGGGATGTCATGTGTGGTGCGCGATCCCGACCCGTTTCCGGCCACGTACAGCGGCACGATCTCCCAGAGCGAGACGACTTTCACCGACTTTCACCGTCACGCTCGACTGGTCGGGGTCGTGCACATACGCTGAACCACATCCAGCGACGTTCGAAAATACCCCCAACGGGATTCGAACCCGTGCCGCCGCCTTGAAAGGGCGGTGTCCTAGGCCGCTAGACGATGGGGGCGCGGCGGCGCGTGCTTGGCGCCGCGGCGGATGATAGACGGACCGGTTCGGTGCGCGGACGGGCGTTTGGGCCGCGGCCCGCTACCATGCGCCGCCGTGGCTACCCGAGAAGATCTGAGAAACGTCGCAATCGTCGCCCATGTCGATCATGGGAAGACGACGCTCGTCGACGCCATGCTCTGGCAGTCGGGTGCGTTTCGCGCTAACCAGGACGTCAACGAGCGGGTGATGGACTCGACGGACCTCGAACGCGAGAAGGGGATCACGATCCTCGCCAAGAATACCGCGGTGCGACACGGCGGTCTCAAGATCAACATCGTGGACACCCCAGGCCACGCCGACTTCGGCGGCGAGGTCGAGCGCGGGCTCCACATGGTGGACGGCGTGCTGCTTCTGGTGGACGCCAGCGAGGGCCCGCTTCCGCAGACCCGGTTCGTACTGCGCAAGGCGCTGGCGGCGCACCTGCCGGTGGTGCTCGTCGTCAACAAGGTCGACCGGCCCGACGCGCGCATCAGCGAGGTCGTGGACGAGGTGTACGAGCTCTTCCTCGACCTGGACGCCGACGAGACGCAGATCGAGTTCCCGATCGTCTACTCCAACGCCAAAGCCGGGCGGGCGTCACTGACCCCCGACGACCAGGGCACCGATCTCGAGCCCCTGTTCAAAGTGCTCGCCGACTCGATCCCCGCGCCGACGTTCACCGAGGGCAAGCCGCTGCAGGCGCTCGTGACCAACCTCGCCGCGAGCTCCTACGTGGGGCGCCTCGCGATCTGCCGCGTCCACGAGGGGACGATCAGCAAGGGCCAAACCGTCGCGTGGTGTCGCCGCGACGGGACGATTCAGCAGGCCAAGGTCGGCGAGCTGTACGTCACCGAGGAGCTCGAGCGGGTGCCCGTCGCCGAAGCCGGGCCCGGCGAGATCATCGAGATCTCCGGCATCGCCGAGGTGACGATCGGCGAGACCCTCGCGGACGCCGAGACGCCGGTCGCGCTGCCCGTCATCAACGTGGACGAGCCGTCGCTGTCGATGACGCTCGGGATCAACACCTCGCCGCTGGCCGGCCGCGACGGCACCAAGCTGACCGCGCGGCAGGTGCAGGACCGGCTGGCGCAGGAGCTGGTCGGCAACGTGGCGCTGCGGGTGCTTCCCACTGAACGGCCCGACACCTGGGAGGTCCAGGGCAGGGGCGAGCTGCAGTTGGCGGTGCTGGTCGAGACGATGCGGCGGGAGGGCTTCGAGCTGACCGTCGGCAAGCCGCAGGTGCTGACCCGCGAGATCGACGGGAAGATCTGCGAGCCGCTCGAGCGCGTCTCGATCGACGTACCCGAGGACATGCTGGGCGTGGTGACCCAGCTCCTGGCGCTGCGCAAGGGCAGGCTCGAGCAGATCGTCAATCACGGCACCGGCTGGGTGCGCATGGAGTACCTGATCCCGGCCCGCGGCTTGGTCGGCTTCCGCACCGAGTTCCTGACCGAGACCCGCGGCACCGGCCTGCTGCACCACATCTTCGAGCGGTGGGAGCCGTGGATGGGCGAGATCCGCACCCGTCCGCGCGGCAGCCTGGTCGCAGACCGAATTGGCGTCACCACACAGTTCGCGCTGTTCGGCTTGCAGGAGCGCGGCACGCTGTTCGTCGGGCCGGGTGAGCACGTCTACGAGGGCGCGATCATCGGCGAGAACGGTCGCGGTGACGACCTGGACGTCAACGCCACCAAGGAGAAGAAGCTCACCAACATCCGCTCGTCGACCGCCGACGAGCTGGTGCGCTTGATCCCGCCACGCCCGATGTCGCTCGACCAGGCGATGGAGTTCGTCCGCGACGACGAGTGCGTCGAGGTCACCCCTGAGCGCGTGCGCCTGCGCAAGGTCGCCCTCTCGGCCAACGACCGGGCGAAGCTCAACAAAAACCGTGGGGCCCCGGCCCCCGCGTAGCATCTTGAGTCAGGACTGGATCTTGACGCTGCTCATGCCCGCCTTCTTCGCTGTTTCTCCACGACGTTCATCCGATGATGGCACGCCAAGTGCGCTCGAAGTCACGTCGACACCGCGCTGACGGAACATGGAACGAGCACGTCGCGGGAGCCTCCGAGCGCGTTCGAACGCATCCGCGCCACGAGGGGCGCCGGAGTCAGGCGCAGCTCAGCCGCGCAGGTCGAGGGCGGCGCCGATGATGGTCTCGGTGTCGATGCGGTGGTGGCGGTAGAGGTCCTCGACATCGCCCGACTGGCCGAAGCTGTCCACGCCGAGGCAGGCAATCCGGGCGGGGCGTGCTGCGGCGACGAAGGCCAGAGCGTGGGGGTGTCCATCGACGACGGTCACCAGTGGGGCGGTGACATCAGCGGGAAACAGACGGTCGACGATCGCCGCCTCGCCGG
>JBKKDD010000023.1:0-7960 GCA_046708705.1 Miltoncostaeaceae bacterium
ACTTCGCGACGAGGATGCCCGGACGGTGGCCCGTACCGTCTCCGGAGCAGGCGTTGGGGACGACGTCATTGCTGCCGTCGTGGAGCGCGCCGGTGGCAACCCGTTCTTTCTCGAGGAACTCGTCCGCGGCATCGCCGACGACGGGGGGCACGACCCCGGACACGTCCCAGACACGGTTCAGGGCGTCCTGAGCGCCCGCATCGACCGCTTGAGCGAATCCGGCCGCCGCGTACTTCGCGCAGCATCGGTCCTCGGACGCACCTTCGCTCCGACGCTCCTGGCGGAGCTCCTCCCCGAGGAAGACCTGGCGGCGGCGCTCGACGAAGTCGCGCGCCAGGAACTCCTCTTCGAGTGGCCCGGGCCAACCGGTCCCATGCTGAGCTTCCGTCACGCGCTGACGCAGGAGGTTGCCTACGACGGGCTTCTCTCGACGCAGCGGCGTGCGCTGCACGTAAGGGCCGGCGTTGCCCTGGAGCGGCTCTACCAGGGTCGCGCGGACGACGCGCTCGAGCGCCTGGCGTACCACTTCTCCCACGCCGATCGCCCCGACCGCGCGATCGAGTACCTCACTCGACTGGCGGCGGCGGCCGCTGCTCGGCATGCCAACGCCGAGTCGGCCAAGATTCTCGAGGAGGCTCTTCGCCAGGCCGTCGCGCTCGCGCCGGAACGCCGAGAGGCCGCGGTCGTCGAGATCACCTTGGCGCTCGTGAGCTCGCTCTACTTCCTCGGTCGCCTCGAGCGCTGCCGACAACTTCTCCTGGATCAGTCGATGCGGGTCGAGGCGCTTGGCGATATGTCGCTGTTGGCACGCCACCAGTTCTCGCTCGCCCACATTCTCAGTCACCTGAGTGATGGGGAAGGCTCTCAGCGTGCGTCGCTCCGGGCGATCTCGGTGGGCGAACGTTCGGGCCACGTCGCCGAGGTGGGCAAGGCCCATTACGTGCTCGCGCGGGAGAGCGCCTGGGGCGGCCGCTATCGGATCGGCGTCGAGCACGGCGCGCGCGCCGTTCAGCTGCTCGAAGGAGGGGAACAGCGCTGGTGGCTCGCGTACGCAAACTCCTGGCTTGCAACAAACTTCGTGTTTCTCGCAGACTTCCCGGCGGCGTTCGCGTCGGCGGCGCGAGCGTCGGCCCTCGGCGAGGCCCTCGGCGACTTACGGATACAGGCATACGTCACCGGTCACTCCGGCTGGTTCGAAGCGCTGCGGGGGGAGGGTCGGCGAGCCATCGACCGAGCCCAGCGCGCGCTCGAGCTTTCGACCGACCCCCTGGGCCGCGCGCTTGCGACCGCGGTACTTGGCCTTGGACTCCAGGAAGTCGGGGACTACGAGGCGGCGGGCGGGGCCTTCAGTAGCGCGATCGATGAAATGGATCGTTTCGGCTATCGACGACTCGTCTGCTGGTACACGGGGTGGCGTGCGGAGTCATGGCTCGGTCGTGGGGACCTCGACACAGCCGAGCGCGACGCTCGCCAAGCACTCGCAGTGAGCACCAGCCTCGGCTCGCCCTGGGGTGCGGCGATCTGCGAGCGCACGCTGGGACGTGTTGCAGCCGCTCGGGGCGAGCCGACTGCGGCGAAGGCGCACTTCCTTAACGCTCTGTCCGCATTTGAGAACGTCGAGGCGCATCTTGAGGCCGCCGTAACCCGGGCCGATCTCGGCAAGCTCGCGCTGATCTGCAGCGACCCTGAGGGCGTCCACCACCTCGAGGGCGCGCGCGCGATCCTCGCCGCCATCGACGCTCCCGCACACGCTGCGCGAGTCGAGCAGCTGCTGAAGCTCATCACAACCACCGGCACGACATGAGGTTCGGTGGCCAAGTCTTAGACTTTGCGGTACCTGTGGCGGAGCGTGGTGAAAGTTTGGACAGCAGCCTGTTCGGTGCGGATCATTGCCCGGAGCGCGCGCGGCGCCCGTCGGGCGAGGGCCAAGCCAACCGTGTCGCCAAGCCGCACGTCGTGCCGCGCTGGTACTGGCCTGGGCCGCAAGCCCCCGTCGAGCAGGGCGAAGAGCGACCACTCGCCGGGCACGCCCTTGAGCCTTCGGGTGGCATGGTGGGCAAGCGCCATATCCGAACCGATCACGAGCTCCCTCACGGTCCGTGACACCAGAACCTCGCCAGGACCACCCTCGGCGCAGATGCGGGCTGCGATGTGCACTGCCAGCCCTCGCAGGTCCGCGCCGACCACCTCCACCTCCCCGGTGTGAAGGCCGGCGCGCACGTCGAGGTTCAGCTCCTCGCGCGCCGCCCTGACAATGGCCGCGGCACAACGGATGGCACGGGCTGGGCCGTCGAAGGTGGCCAGGATGCCATCGCCCGTGTGCTTGACCTCATGACCCCCGAACCGGCGAAGCTGATCCGCCACTAGCCCGTCGTGCCGTGTCATGACTTCCCTCCACGCCTCGTCGCCGCACGCCGCCGCACGCTCGGTGGAGGCGACCAGGTCGGTGACGAGGATCGTGGCCAGCACGCGATCCGGGCGAGGTTGCCTGCGCACGCCGGTCAGGAACTCCTCGACCTCGGCCATATAGGACTCGCTGTCGCCGGCCCACGGCACGTGGTCGACTCCCGGAAGCTCGACGTGCCGGGCACCGGGGATGCGGGCTGCCAGCTCACGCGCGGCCGCGGCCGGGAAGATCTCCTGACTCCGATTCATGACGAGCGTGGGGACCGAGATCGCGGGGAGGACCTCGCGGAGGTCGATCTCGAGCCACATCGCGATGAGCTCCCGTGCCATGCGCGGGCTCGCGCCCGCCCGCTCCACGAGCCCGAGCTGGCGCGCCGTGGTGCTCATGCTCGGCCCGACCAGACGCAGCGTGGAGCCGTCACCCCAACGCCCGAGCGCCGTTTGGAAGCGCCGGCAGGCGTCGGTCCAAGCCTCGCCGGCCGGATGCTCGTCGACCACCCCACCGAGGATCGGCCCCATCAACACGAGCGCGCTGCTCCGCTCCGGATAGGTCGCCGCGAACACGGCGGCCATCGCGCTTCCCTCCGAGAGCCCCACGAGTGCCGCCCGCTCGGAGCCGGCCGCGTTCATGACCGCCCGCACGTCGTCCAAGCGCTCCTCGAGCGGCTGCGGCCCCGGGATCGGGTCCGAGAGCCCGGTGCCGCGCTTGTCGAAGAGGATCAGCCGCGAGAACGAGGCGAGCCGCTCGTAGAAGCGGCCAATCGCCGGCTCCGCCCACCAGAGCTCGACGTGCGAGATGAAGCCAGGAACGTAGACGAGGTCAAACGGGCCATCGCCGACGACTTGGTAGGCGATGCTGTCGCCGTTGGCAGTCCGCGCATAGCGAGTGCTGGGTATCTCCAAGGGGCGTCCACCTGACCTGACAGAGCCGTGGCCACTCACACTAGCCGTCCCGATTCGCTCCACGATCCGTGCGAGACCATGCGTCGCGAGTCCGATCCACCGCCAGCTTGGTTGAACTGGTCAGAGATCACCCTCTCCGTCCTCACTCGAGGTCTCAATCAGGAAGCGGATGGCTCGATACGCCTGAACGGATCGTGGAAGCCCTTGACCTCGATTGTGCCCACCGACTCGCAGGTGATCGCCTCCTTCCCCAGGCCCCAGGTGGCATGAAGGTAGATCTTCCCCGGCTCGCATGCCTGCTCCAGCTTGGCGGCCAGGTTGGCGTTCAGACCGACCGCCGAAAACTCCATGAAACCCTCCGAGCGGTAGTTCCCCACGTGGGCCATGCCGGTGTTGATGCCGCAACGGATCCGCAGCGGAATCTGGGAACCGTTGTCCCACCACTTCTCGCGCCGGGCTTTCGTCGCGTGGGTGCGGTCCCATCGTGGGCCGGTGCAGGCCGCGTATGAGGCGGGTCCGACGGGGTTCGGGTTGTCGCGTGCCCTCGAGGCGGCCGGGGTCGGGTGCGGTCAGGTATCCGCCTCAGCCTCGTCGTCTTCGATCGGAGCGGCAAGCACCTGCTGCGCGAGTGCGAGATCGTCCTCATGAACCAGTACCAACTTCGGGCCGAACTGATCCTGTGCCAGGCTGCGCCCGGCGGACATGAGCCCACCGAGCCCTGTCCCTCCGGGAAAGTCGATACCTCCGGCGACACACCGAACGCCGTACTCGCGCAGCAACGCGCACACCATCTCGGCTTCCATGCCGTTCTCCGCACGCATGAGTCTGACGAGGCCCATCGTACGACCCTACCGGCACAAGCCGACGCACCACAGGACGATTGGCCTCTCTCCGACCACTGCACAGAACACGGGTTCGTGGTCGGCGAAAAGCATCACCGGGAGGAGAACCATGTCCGCCTCCACCGGCGGACCTCCGGTCAGCAGATGGGGGGCGGGAGGGTCACGCTGTTGTTCGTCTCGTCGCTCTCGGCGACCTGGGACGTGGAGTCGACAACCGCGGTGTGCATGAAGGGCGCGCAGGGGTTTACCACGGCAGCCTGAGTGACGCTCGCACCCGCTGCGAGGGCCGGGAAGTTGAAGGTACTGGCGCCCGTGCGCGACACGGAGAACGGCCCCGCGGTGGCCTGCCCGATGTTCCTCACCGTGAAGGACATCGACGAGAAGTTCTCGATCACGAGGTCAGGCAGCAATGCCGGCTGCGTCGGCGGCGGAGGAGGAGGTTTGGGCGTGATCCGTGATAGGACGGTGTTCTTGGTGGTGATCCGGTAGTTGAACGAAGCGCGCTCGCCGTCGCCGAGGCGGCCCTTCAGACGGCTCGCGCCCGCGAAGGTTCCCGTCGGGGCGGTGTCCGGCTGGTAGACGAGCCCGTTGTCCTTGCGCCGGTCGTAGACGTTCGTATCGGTGTGGTCGTTGTCCCCGCGGATCGCCGGGTCGAGCTCCCAGAGCTGCAGGAACACCGGCACCCCCGTCCCGGTCGGCGCCTTGGGCGTGAACGTCGGCGAGCGCCAGGTGCGGCTGCCGCCGCTGAGCCACCGGTCGATCCGGAGGTTGGACGAAACGGTGACGCCGTTCACCGCCACGACGACGTCCGCGAGCCGCCATGCACCGGCGAGGCCGTCCTTGGACTTCTCGATCTGGATGTACTGGATGTCGCCCACCCGCAGCCCTTTGGACACCGCGTCGTCGATCGGGACGCTGTAGGTGTCGTTGTCGTTCCGCTCGAAGTCGTCGTAGAGCCGTTTGTCGAGCGCAAAGCGCTGGCGGTCGTTGATACGCAGGTAGACGTCGTCGTCGGTTCCCCCTCCGCGGGCGCTGCCGGTGCGGATGCGGACCGTGATGGTGCCGACGGGGGTGGCAAACGTGGCCGTCTTGGGGAGGGCCTTGATCCACGTGTACGGGCCGTTGGGCTTCTTGAACCCGAAGCTGTCGTAGTTGTGGATCACGGCGCTAAGGTACGGCTGGCCGGCGATCTTGGCGCGGGCGAAGAAGTCCGCCGATCCGGGGGTGTCGAGGTCGTCGATCTGAGCGACCCTGGTGACCTCGAGCTTGACGAAGCGCGTCTGCCCCTGCACCGCCTGGCTCGACGCGATCGGGAAGACAGGATCGGTCGTGTTGGGCGCGGCCATCGGCACGATCAGCCGTTCGAACAGGAGCCGGTACCGGCTGCGCTGATCTGAGAAGAAGTCCTTCACGGCTCCGCGAAGATCGACCAGGTTGCCGCCCGGGCCGACGCGCGAACCGCAGCTCAGCGTCGAGATACTCGGGTTGCACGCCTCGCCCTGGCCCTGCCAGTGACCCGACGCGAGCGAGATGTTGGTGGCGCCCTTCTGATCGAGCGCCAACGAGCCGGGGGCGTTGCTGAACGACATGGCGCGGTTCCAGAAGGCGCCGTCGGCGACGTGGGCCCGGAGCGCCTGCACCCACTGGCGCGCCGCGAAGTACGAGGCGATGTGGGCCTCGGTGTACATCGGCCGTCCCGGCCAATCCTTGGCCATCGAGGACGTCAGGCTCTTGTTGTCGTCGGCGTTCCAGCCGCCGTGGTTGCGAATGCGGCCGGTGCTGCCGGCCGAGTAGAGGTCCTCAGCGTCGCGCACGGGCGCCGGGATGTCGAACCAGGTGGGGGTGCGGCCCCAGCCTTGCGTCTCCCATCCGGGCCCGCGCCGCGCCGGGTCGCTGCCAGCGGGCTCGAGCCAGTTGGTGTGCGAATAGAAGTCCTCGACCTGGTGGAGACTCATCCCGATGATCGCGTCGAGCATCTGCGGGTCGTTCTTGTCGCGGGCCTCCCTGGCGATACGCCCTACGGTGCGCTGCAGGCGCAGCCACTCGGCCGAGACCGCGGCGGTGTTGGGGAAGCCGCCCTCGGTCTGGTCGAAGTGCGAGCGGTCAGCGGACTTGACCACGTTGTCCGCCCAGCGCTCCCGCCCGAAGACCGCACCGCCGACGATGATCTTGAGGTTGCTCGCATGCCCTGAGAACGGGGTCGATTCGGCGTTCTCGTAGAGGTCCACCATCCAGTTGGTGACCTGGGCGATCTGGATCGCCTTCTCGCCGAATCCCTCGGCTGCGAGGGCGTCACGGGTGATGTCGAAATGCGGGCCGGTGTCGTAGGCCGCGGCGGGCCCAGCGACGGCGACCCCGGCGAGCAGGCAAGCGATCCAGATCGGGCTGCGGCGCCACCTGGCTCGCGCCTCGCGGCGTGCGCGGCGGGTCCGGCGATGGTTTGCGGCAACGCTCATGCGACAACCGATCGTTCGCTGGTGCACGCCAATCATATCGGCGGCCTCCCCGATGGTGACCTCGGATGATCGACTGACGCCACCGATCCCGACGGTCATCGCCATTCACCTCGGGCGCCTGGCACCCGGGGGTGAAGGCTCTTGACTCCGCCCGCCATTCCCACTCGTTCTCCAAACGCGAGGCACCAGAGTCGGACTAGGGTGGGCCCTGGATGGCCACTCCCCGCGTCGCACTCCACGTCCTCGTCTTCTTCCCGCGTGGCGGCTCGGCGCAGGTGGTGCGCTATTTGAGCTGGTTCCTGGTGGCCTCGGGGACGGAGTGGCGCGCCCGGGTGGTGGCTGGATCGCTCGGCACCCCCGGCGAACCGGGGCACGCGCCGTCGTTCTTCCGCGACGTGGCCGACGTGGTGATGGTGCCGTACGACGCGGCGGTACGCGCCCCGGACCCGATGAGGGCGAGCCCGCCCCTGCACCCCTCCTACGAGGAGCGCTCCGGGGCGCCGGACCGGGTGTTCGCCTCGCTCGACGACGAGACCTACGAGCATCACGTGGCCGCCTGGATGGCCATCCTCGGCGCGCCGGGGGTGCTCGACGGGGTCCAGGTTGTCCACCTGCACCACCTGACCCCGGCACACGAGGCGCTCGCTCGGTTGGCGCCGACCCTGCCCGTGGTGACCCATCTCCACGGAACCGAGCTGCTCATGCTCCGGGCCGTCGAGGATGGGGCGAACTGGCGGCACGGGGCGGCCTGGGCGCAGCGGATGCGCGGCTGGGCGGCCCGGTCGACGCGCCTGCTCGCCTCCTCCACCGCCGCGGCCAGCCTGGCTGCGCGGCTGCTGCGTGTGGCCCCCGAGAGAATCCTGCTGGTGCCCAACGGCATCGACCCCAGCGTTTTCGACGGGGCTCGTGCCGATTCGGCCGAACGGGCCGGACGCTGGCGACGCTGGCTGTGCGAGGACCCGCAGGGGTGGACGCCCGACGACCCCAGGCCCGGATCCGTGCGGTACAAACCTGCGCAACTCGGTCCGCTTCTCGACCCCGACGCCGTCGTCGTGCTGTTCGTCGGTCGGTTCACCGCGGTCAAACGCGCGGCGCTGCTGGTGCGCGCCCACGCCCGCGCTCGCGAGTCGCTTGGGCGGCCGCTTCCCCTGGTGCTGTGGGGAGGTGCGCCGGGGGAGTGGGAGGGCGAGCACCCGGCGCACGCGGCGGCGACTTCCTCCTGGGCGGCCGAGGTGTACCTGGCCGGGTGGCGTGGGCACAGCCAGCTTTCACTGGCCCTCGCCTCAGCGGACCTGCTGGCGGTGCCCTCGGTGGCCGAGAGTTTCGGCTTGGTTTACATGGAGGCGATGGCGA
>JBKKDD010000024.1:0-8566 GCA_046708705.1 Miltoncostaeaceae bacterium
CCGCTGACCGTTGCGCTGGTGTATGACAAGAGCCTGTGCGAGATGACCAGGCTCCACGTGGCGGCCGAGTTCGTCCCGACGCCGATCGATCGCGACCTGATCATCCGCAATGACGTGCTGCGCACAATCCCCAAGAAGGACGAGGCCAACATGGACGTCTGCGTCGACGTCGACGCGGATCGGTTCACCGACCTCTTCACGGCACGCATCTGCGGAGATGAAGGCTGAGGGGCGCGTTAAATTCGCTAGGACGTACACGCTGCCGCTACGGGCATAGCTCATGAATGATGCCGATTGGCGGGGCCGCGTAGTCGTGCTCGGCTCCGTGAATTCAGATATGGTCCTTCGCCTGCCCCGCCTTCCTCGCCCGGGCGAGACCGTGGTGGGAGGCACGTTCCAGCAGCACTGGGGCGGCAAGGGAGCGAACCAGGCCGTCGCCGCGCAGCGCTTCGGTGCCGACGTGTCGTTCGTCGGCTGTGTCGGTGGCGATGAGCTCGGTCGAGCGGCGTTGGCCAACCTCGCTCATGAGGGAATCGACGTGAGCCGTGTACGCGCCGTTTCCGGAGTCGCAACCGGCGTGGCCAGCATCCTGGTCGACGAGCGCGGCGAGAACCTCATCGGCGTGGCGTCGGGAGCTAATGCACATGTGACTGCGGACGACCTTCGGGAGCTGCTGGCCACCGAGCAGCGCACCGGCGGAGTCGTGCTCGCCTCGCTCGAGATTCCGATGGGAGCGGTGATTGAGGCGGCAGTGTCGAGCATTGAGGCCGGGTGGCGCTTTATCCTGAACCCCGCGCCTGCCCAGCCGCTGCCCGAGTCATTGCACGAGCTTGCCTTGATCGTAACGCCGAACGAGGGGGAGCTGGAACGGCTGGCCCCCGGATCCGGTGCGGTCACCGAGGTCGCTTCAGCACTGGCTCAATCAGGATGGATCGTCTTGGCCACGCTGGGGTCGAAGGGAGCACTCCTAGCAGATAGCGACGGGCTATTCCGTATCGCGGCCCCACGCGTGCGCGCGGTAGATACCACCGGCGCAGGCGACACCTTCAATGGAGCCCTGGCCGCCTCATTAGCCGCCGGCGTATCCGTTAGGGCAGCGGCCGAGCTTGCCGTGGAGGCGGGATCGTTCTCGGTCGAGTCAGAAGGGGCCCGGAGCGGCATGCTGGACCGGGCCGCTCATGAGTCCCGCAGGCGGGCAGGCGTGTCGGCGGACCGGCAATCCGGGCCTGCTGCCGAGTAGCCGTCCCGACCCTCGGGAGCGCTCAGCGAGCCGTGCGGGCTCCGTGCTCGAAGCACAACTACAACTTTCTGGGGGATCGCACGCGTCATCCGAGGTCGCATCGGTGCCTCAAGTAGCGCGGGCACGATGCGGGCTTCGGGCCCCGAACACGCATGCCGGCGCTGGCCTACGCCATCCCTGGAGGCCCGCGCGGGAAACGGTGCCACGATCTTCAGGCGGTGCCGTCTGCGACCCGCAAGAGCAGAATGCCGCCGACTACAAGGACAAGTCCCAGAATGCGGACAGTGGTGGCCGGCTCGCGGAACCACACCATGCCAATGGTGACTGCCCCCACTGCCCCAATCGCCGTCCAGACCGCATATGCAGTGCCGGTGGGTATCGCCTTCATTGCTGTTGACAGGAGGAAAACGCTCATGACCGCCATCACCAAGACCAGGACGGTCGGAACGAGCTTGGAGAACCCCTCGGAGAACCGCAGTGAGATGATGAAGCCGATCTCACATAGCCCCGCCAGCAGCAGGACTGCCCACGCCATGATTCGAAACACCTCGACGGTCTAGCAGGAGTCTGGTGCATTTTCATCCATCGAGCGGAGGGGTGATCTCCGCAGCCTAGATCGACAGCATACCGGGGGACACCGGCGAAGCGAGGAGGCAATCTCGGTGGCGGAGGCGCTGCTGCGCTCAGTGGCTGGTGCTTGACCGATCAATCGCCGACGAGAGGCCAGCCTGCGCGGCAGCGCGCAGTGGCTACGCCGCTCCTCCGATTGGCTCGGCCCCAATGCTTAAGTAGGGCAGCATCTAACGGCAGGCACCTTAGGAACTGCGGGCCCTCGTACACCATCCTCCGGGTCAATGATGTCCTGATTGCCTGTCAGGATGCCAAGCGCGGCCCGCTTGTGGGGGGCCGAGGCCGCCCGGGTCCTCTCAGGCGTCAGGACCTCGTGTCGATCGGATGAGGGCGGCGGCGCTGATGGCGGCCCACAGCCCTTCGAGCAGGATGAATCCGTACTGCGCCTGCACGACTGCGACGTACGTGAGGATCGCACCACCTGTGAGGTTCATGACGTTATACGACCGACTTCGGGCCTTCAGCGTTCCAGCTTGGTTCCCCCAATAGGCGGTCAGGATCAGCACGGCCCCGACCAGGGAAACGAGCTGAACGGGATCGAAAAGCCCCACTCCTAACCTCCGTAGCTCTTCATTTCGATGGACATGGCGCCGGTCGGCCCCGTAGGCTGCGACGGTAGCCAACTGGGTTGATCCGGTCAATGATTGGTCGGCATGTGACGAATTACGACGTGCGTGTAACCGCTTTCGACGATTTCTCGCATGTACCACCTCAAACACTCGGGAGCTTTCGGTGATGCGAGCTCTCGCGCGTTTCGCCGTCTGGCAGAGAGAGTGGCGGCCCTTGCTGCCGATCTTCCTCGCCGAGGTTGCTCTGCTCATCGGGTTCGGAGCGATGCTACCTGTGCTCCCGCTGTACATCACCGCGCAGGACATCGACCCCGGCACCCTGGGGCTGATCACAGCCGCCTGGCCGGCGGCGCGCTTGATCGGAGAGCCCGCATTCGGATGGCTGGCCGATCGCCGGGCGCGAAAGCCCCTCATGGTCGGGGGCCTGTTCCTCGCTGCGGCATGCACCCTCGCAATGCTGTGGTTCACGTCGCCCGCAGCGTTCTTCGGATTGCGCTTCCTGACAGGTCTCGCGGGCGCCATGTACGACCCGGCCGCGCGAGCGTATCTCGTCGACGCAGCACCCCGAAATCGGCGCGGCGAGGCGTTTGCAATCTACTCCGCTGCACAGATGAGCGGCCTGACGGTCGGCCCGGCCTTGGGGGCTTTGGGCTCAGCGATGACCGGCGGTCTCGCCGTCCCATTTGTCATGGCTGGAGCGGCTGCAATCGCTAGCGGGATCTATCTCACCTGGGCGCTGCCGGGCGTGGCGGTGGCTCGTTACGCGCAGGCGCGCGCGGGCGTCGCGACTTCGGGCGCGATCACGGCGGCCGCACTTGGTGAGGTGGGCCAGGCGTATGTGGAGCGGGCGGGGCTTGCGGGAGACATCGACTCGCCAGGTCCAATACCCCCGCGGCACATGAGGAACAGGATGCTGGTCGGCACGCTCGTGATGAACTTCGGGCTGCACGCCACGGTCGGCGTGTATTCGGTCGCGTGGTCGCTGTTCCTCCAGGATCTGGGCGCGACCCTTGGGCTCATCGGCCTCACGTATACGCTCTTCGCTTTGCCGGTCCTCGTCTTGGGACCGATCGCCGGACGATGGGTCGACAGAGGCTGGCTCATGCCCCTCGCGGCTATCGGAGCCAGCGCCGTGGTCGTGGCCATGGTCGCCTACGGACTCGCGTCCGATCCTGTGATTCCGGCCCTCTTCATTCTCGTGGAGGGTGTCGGGAATGCCGTTCTGGGCCCTGCGCTGTTTGCAGCCCTTGCCACGGCGTCGCCCAGGGCTCGCGGATCCACCGCGCAGGGTCTCTTCGGGGCCGCCGGCACGACAGCATTCATCATCGCATCCACCGCCACCGGGTGGCTGTACGGCCTCGCGCCCCGGCTTCCATTCCTGGTCTTCGCATGCGTCGCCGCCGTGGCATTCGTGATCGGTCTGGCGACTCTGGGAGGTGGATCTAGCGTGAAGGGAGGACAGCCTTCGAGGCGCGCCCCCAGTCGTACTGATACCGGACCATCTTCATGACATGCGCCGTCTCGATCCGCTGGATGCCTGGCACAGACGAGAGACGCTGGGTGATGAATACGGTGAGGTCCGCGAGCGACTCGAACCACGCTTCAGCCACGAAGTCGTATGTTCCCAGGGTCATGCCGATGAACCGGAACTCGTCCAGCTGGTTGAGCGATCGCTCGACTTCATCGAGCTGTGACGGCTGGCAACGCAACGCGATGATGGCGACCACGGGATAACCAATCTTCAGCGGATCCGCGACTGCCACGATCTTCACGAACTCGTCGGCCACCAGTGCATTGATCCGTCGTCGGACCGTTGCCTCGCTCACGCCGAGCTTGTCCGCGAGATCAACGTTGGTTTGCTGAGCCGATTCCTGCAACATGCCCACGAGTCGCTTATCAAGGTCGTCCAACTCCCTGGCCATGCAATTCTCCATGCGCTGTTCACGACGATATTCGTCACTATGACATCCGTTGTCAACGATTGGGCCGCATGGACCGGGCTTGCTTGACAGGATGGCTACAGTAGTAGCTTGGCTACATCGCCGGACCGCTAGCATATCTGGAGGTCGCCCGTGCCCGAACCAGCCCCGGTCGGCCATCGCCGTCTGTATGACGTGGAGGGGTGGAGTTATCAGGACGCCATCGACCTCCGCTATGACGGCCGCACGGCCATGGTCGTCGTGGACATGCAGTATCACGACACGGCCCGCGACCAGGGCTACTGCCTCGCCGTGGAGAAGGTCGACCCCGGGTCAATGGAGTACTACTGCACGCGCGTCCAAGAGCTGGTAATTCCCACGATCCGACAGCTCCTCGATGCCTTCAGGGCGAACGGCGGCCCCATCGTGTACGTGCTGCTTGGATCGGACTACCGCGACTATCGGGACCTGCCGCCCCGTGGACGCCGATCTCTGCTCAACTTGGAGGCGCGCTCCGGGGTTTCCGGCATCTTTTGGTCAGGGAGTCCGTCGTACGCGGTGCTCGACGAGCTGGCTCCCCAGGAAGGCGACACGATCGTCCGCAAGATCACGGCCGGCGCATTCAGCAGCTCGAACATCGACCAGGTGCTGCGAAGCATGGGGGTCGAGAACCTCATCTTTACCGGAGTGACGACCAACTGCTGCGTCGAGAGCACTGCGCGCGCGGCAGCAGACCTGGGCTACGGGTGTGTCCTCGTCGACGATGCGATGGCGGAGTTCGATCCGGAGGCGCACGACGCAACCCTACGAGCATTCCACTTCAACTTCGGCCACGTCCTTAAGGACGCCGATGCCGTGAGTGCCGCAATGCACTCCGGCGCGTCACTGGCCAAGCCAGAACCTGTTGGGGCAACGGAGGCTTAACCGCGTGAACATTCGAGTCTGGCGTCGATATACCCCCCTGAGCATTGGTGTGGTCCTCATCATGGCTGCCTGTGGCGGCCAAGCCACGCCGTCGACGAGCGCAGAGGGCAGCGATGGCGCGAGCGTTGCGCCGAGCATCAGCCAAGGCGCGGCGGAGCCCGTTACCGGTGGAGACCTGATCTTCGCGCGGCCTGAAGACAACACCACAATGGATCCCATTGCGGCCGTAGAGACCGAGACGATCTATGTCCTCAAGCACATCATGGAGACGCTGTACGTCACGTCCGAGGACGGGAAGTCCGTGGAACCGTGGCTCGCCACCGGACACGAGCTGTCGGACGACGGCCTGACTTGGACGATCGCTCTCCGGGAAGGGATCATGTTCCACGACGGCCAGGAGATGGTCGCCGATGACGTGGTCTTCTCGATCGATCGTGGGCGAAGCGAGGACTCCGGGTTCGGCTTCCTGCTCGCCGCCATCGATACGGTCGAGGCCGTAGACGATCACACCGTCGAGATCACCACACTCTATCCATGGGACCCGTTGCTCGCCGACCTTGCCCTGTGGTCCGCCTCGATCGTCCCTGCCGACTTCCGCGGCATGGAACAGGAGCAGTTCTTCGAGGACCCTATCGGGACCGGTCCATTCGTGCTCGATGCTTGGGAGCGCGGAACTGAGCTGCGAGTCGTCCGGTTCGATGACTACTGGCAGGAGGGCAAGCCCTACCTGGATAGCGTGACCTGGCGACAGGTCCCCGATACCAACACACGCGTCCTACAGCTGCAGGGCGGCCAGGCTCACATCGCGAGCGATGTCCCGCTCAACACGGTGGAAACGCTGGAAGTCGCAGATGGCACGTCGGCCAAGGGCTTTGCGGGAACGACCAACTTCTACCTCATGTTCAACACGACCATCGAGCCCTTCAGCGACGTCCGAGTCCGACGCGCCATCGCGCAGGCGCTTGATAAGGAGGCGATGGCCGAGGCTGTGCTGTTCGGCCAAGGCCGCCCAGCATGTTCGATCATCCAGGAGACCGTGGCGTTCTACGACCCTGAGACGCCGTGCCTCGAGTTCAACCTTGAGGCTGCGCAGGATGAGCTGGCCGAGTCATCTGTGCCCGACGGATTCGACACCACGTACCTCGTGCCCGACGAGCCCACCGCAGTGGCCATTGCCGAGATCATCCAGCAGCAGGTGAAGCCGCTCAACATCAATATCGAGATCGAGCGGATCGACCCCGGACAGTTCTATGAGACGCTGAGCAACTTCGACTACGAGCTGGCCTACGCCGGCTTCTCGATGGATATCCCGGACCCCGATGAGGTCGTCTCGTTCATGCTCGACTTCGAGAATGGTGGCGGCGACTCGTACTCGACTGGCTACAACAACCCCCAGATGAACGAGCTCGTGCGTGCCGCTCAACAGGAGTTCGACGACGACGCTCGTCAGGCCATATACACGGAGATCCAGCAGCTCCATGCCGAGGAGGTCCCCCACTTCCCGCTCGTCTTTGTAACGACGGCGTTTGGCTGGCGGGACAGCGTTCAGGACCTCTTCATCAACCCCGTCGGTGATCGACACTTGGAGAACGTGTGGCTCAGTGAGTGACGCGCGTGATGGAGCTGCATGAGCACTCGGTACCTCCTCCGGCGGCTCATGCAGCTGATCCCCGTGCTGCTTGGGATCACCATCCTTGTCTTCCTCCTCCTCCATCTCGTTCCCGGCGATCCGGCGCGGGCCCTCTTGGGTCCGCGCGCACCGCAGGAGGTGGTTGACGCCCTCCGCGAAGAATGGGGTCTCGACGCCCCAGTCCCGGAGCAGTTCGCGCTCTACATAGGTCGTCTCCTCAAGGGTGATCTGGGCGAGTCGCTCGCCTACGGCGTGCCGGCGACTGAGCTCATCGTGGGTCGGATCTTTCCGACGGTGCTGCTGCTGGTGTTTGCCACGGTGCTGACCCTGGTGATCACGGTCCCCCTCGCCACCGTTGCCGCCGCCAACGAGGGCCGCTGGCCCGACCACATCGTCCGGTCGGTACCCCTGGTGGGCTTGGGCATGCCCTCGTTCTGGGTCGGGATCCTCCTCATTCTGCTGGCGATCCGCACGGGCTGGTTTCCAGCCGGCGGGTACGGGACGACGCTGCCCGAGCAGCTGCGTGCCGTATTTCTGCCAGCACTCACGATCGCTCTCGCGCTCGCTCCGTTCACCATTCGCAGCCTTAGAACGGCGCTGCTGGAGGTCCTCGACGCGGAATACGTAACGACGGCCCGCGCTAAGGGTTTGTCTCAGTGGCGGGTGCTATGGCGTCACGCGCTGCGCAACGCGATCCTGCCGATGGTGACGGTTCTCGGCGTTAGCATTGGCTGGCTCGTCGGGAACACGCTCGTCATCGAGAAGGTCTTCGCGCTCCCGGGCCTGGGTTCGCTGATGATCGACGCGATTCTCGAGCGCGACTTTCCAGTCGTCCAGGCACTGGCGTTGATCTTCGCCGTCGTGGTAGTGCTTGTGAACCTGGCAACCGACGTGATTCGGGCTTCCCTCGATCCGCGTACGAGGCTGACCTGATGACCGCCATCACCGAGCCTGTATCCGCGGCGCCTTCGGACACTACCCACTTGGCACGACGCCGAATTGCCCCCTCGCTCGTCATCGGGCTTGGAATCCTCGGGAGTCTCGTGGCACTCGCCGCTGCTGCGCCGCTGGTGACCCCGTATGACCCGACGATCCAAGATCTCGGCGCGATACTGGAGCCCCCCTCCGGCGCCCATCTGCTCGGGACCGATGCTCTGGGCCGAGACGTGTGGAGCCGGCTGCTGTACGCCGGTCGCATTGACCTCTTCGTCGGGTTCTTCGCCGTTATTGCGCCCTTCCTTGTCGGCAGCACGCTTGGTATCCTCGCGGGCTACTACGGCGGATGGATCGATGCGGCGGTGACGGCCGCCGTGGATCTCGTGCAAGCGTTCCCGTACTACGTCCTGATCATCGCATTGGTGTTCGTCCTCGGGGCCGGGGTGCCCAGTATCTTCGTGGCGATGGCGCTCGTCGCCTGGGTCTCTTACGCGCGGCTCATGCGTGGGGAGACGGTCGCCACTCGAAGCCAGGAGTACGTGCTCGCGGCTCGGGCCGCCGGGCTCGGTGACGCCCGTATTCTGCTGCGCCACGTTGGCCCGAACGTGATCACGCAGGGAGTCGTGTACGCGATGTCGGCCATCGGCGGGATAATAGTCGGCCTCGGGGCCCGCACCGATCTGGGTCTGGGGGTTGCCCCCCCCCCCCCCCCATGGGG
>JBKKDD010000025.1:0-4585 GCA_046708705.1 Miltoncostaeaceae bacterium
CCGGGGGGGGGGGGGGGGGGGGGGGCCGGGCCCCCCCCCCCCGCCACTGACCGTGATCCGTCCCGCCCCCCGACCTGCCCATTTCGCCACGATCCGCGCTGCACGGGTGTCGGCGCACGGCAGGCGCGTTCACATCTCGAAACCCGTCACATCATCACGACTTCTCGTCCCCGAGAGGGGCTACTCGGTGGGCGTGTCCGGATCTCCCGGCGTCCAGAGGCCGCCCGCTTCGCCCGAACCCGAACCGGGTGTCCACAGCCGTCCCTCGTCAGCCTCCGGCGCCGCCGGTGCGGCGGCCGCCGTCGCGGCGCCGGCTGCGTCGGCCTCGACCTCGCGTGCATAGAGCATCTGCAGTTGCGCCAACGGCTCGCGGAAGGGTCGCGCCTGCGCCGCGCCGATCTCGCTCTCGGCGACGCCGATCAGGGCACGCAGCGTCTCGATCGCAAGCCGCGCCTGTGGCAGGTCGCGGTGCGCCGGCCCCTCCGGTCCGTACCCCAACCGCACGCCCGCCAGGTCGGCGAACGTCGCCATCATCTGGAGCATCAGGTCGCGAACCGGCGTCTGGGCCAGGCGCCGGGCCATCTCGCGCACCAGCTCCTCTGGTGACTGCTGGTCGCCGGTGCCCTGTGTGGGTTCCGCGTCGCTCATGCCGCCACCGCCTCGAGTTGGTCCAGGATCTCCTCGGCCGACGCGCGGGTGCGCGCGACCCATTCGGCGTGCAGCGCCGTCACGTCGCCGAGCGCGTCCAGGCGCCGGATCTGACGCTGCGCGCCGTTGCCGTCGGCAAGCATGACCGGGACCTGCCGCACGAACGGCCCGAGCCCGAGCTCGGAATGCACCGGCGCCGTCCAGGCGAGCAGCTCCTCGATCGCCTGCACGGTCGGCCGATCGACGCCGCGGGTGAAATCGATCATCCGCCCGTCGAGCCCGTGGCGGATTGCCCGCCACATGTTCTCCTCGATCAGTCGCCCCGGGTGCGCCGGCAGCGGCACGCCGTCGTCGTAGTCGCGGCAGAACCTGGCGATGCAGGCGAGCGCCAGCGCGCCGACGGCCAGCGCCTCGCTCATCTCGGCTTGACCGTCGCAGACGCGCACCTCGAGCGTGCCGTAGCTGTGATGCGGTCGCACGCTCCACCAGATCTGGGTGCTCTCCTCGATCGATCCCGTGCGCTCGAGCAGCGCCACGAACGCGGCGTACTCATCCCAGTCGGCGAACGCATCCGGGACCCCGCACCTGGGGAAGCTCTTGGAGAACACCTGGGTCCTGGTCGAGTGCAGGCGCGTCGCGCGCCCCCAGAACACGGCGCTGTTGGCGGACAGGGCGAGCAGCTCGGGCAGGACGCTGCGCATCGCCGTGTTGACCGCCATGGCGCGGTCGGCGCCCCGTATGCCGCAATGCAGGTGCAGCGACCAGGTGTTATTGGTCCAGGCCACGTACCCCAGACCGCTCTCGACGAGTTGGTAATGGGGCGTGTCGATGATGCGCTGGTCCGGCCACCGGCTGAACGGGTGCACCCCGCTGATGCCGATGCCGATGCCGAGCCGGTCGGCGAGGGCGATCGTCGCGAGGCGGCCACGAACCAGGTCGCGCACGGCCGATGCGAACGTGTCGTGCTTGCTCGTGCGGTACTCGAGCTCGCTTGCGATCAGCTCGCCTGCGAGGCGATCGGCGAGCTCGGTGTCGGCGGCGGCCACGACATCCTCGAACCGGTTGGTCAGGGCCAGCGTGGCCGGGTCCAGGAGCTGGTACTCCTCCTCGATCCCGATCGTGAAGTCCGTGGACTGCTCGAATCGCTCACGCACCCCTGCGAGGATCAGCGACTCCCCGTGCTGGTGGTACTGGGACACAACGAGCGATTCTAGCAACGGTCCGCGCCGACGGACCGCGCGCGGGTGCCGCGAATCTGCTGGGATAGCCGCATGACGACCCCGACGCGGAGCCGATGCGGGTGACCCGGTGAGCGCCGACGTGCTGCTGGAGGCGTTCGGGTACCTGGCGTCGGCGCTGGTCGCAATGTCGCTGATGATGCGCTCCATCGTCCGGTTGCGGTGGCTCAGCCTGGCCGGCGCCGCGTGCTTCACGACGTACGGTGTGCTGATCGAGGCCTACCCCGTGGCCGTGCTGAACCTCGCGATCGTGGTGATCAACGTCTACTTCCTGGTGCAGATGCGCCAGATGCGCGAGGCGTTCGCGGTCGTCGAGATGCCCGCCGACGCGCCGTATCTGACCGAGTTCCTGCGCCATCACGCCGCCGACATCCAGGACTTCCAGCCGGGATTCACGCTCGATCCGGCCGCGGCGCCGAACGTGCTGGTCGTCCTACGCGACCTCGTGCCGGCCGGGGTGCTCGTCGCGCAGCCGCCCGTGGCGGGCGAGGCCTGGGTGTCGCTGGACTACGTAACCCCCGCCTACCGCGACTTCAAGATCGGCGACTACCTGTTCACCCGCCGCCGCGACCTGTTCCGCGACGCCGGCATCGACCGCCTGACCACCGCAGCCGGAAGCCACGAGCATGCGAAGTACCTCGAGCGCATCGGCTTCACCCGCACCGGCGAGACCTACCGATTGGACGTGTCACAGCCCGCCCGAGCCTGAGCGACGCCCTGCGCCCGCCGGGCGCCCCCGAATTGGCCGACGCCGTCTTCACCGTCAGCCGAGATGTCGCCGCCAAATGGCACACCAATCAGCCAAATGACCGACGGCGCGTCTCTCGGTCGTGTTGACGGGGTCGCTCAACCCAGCCGCAATGGCCGCGGACGTTGAGGATTCAGGGTGACCGCTCGTCGTGCCGCGGGAGCCCATCGCGTGGGATCTCTTCCCACGGCGCCGCGTACGCCACGTACTGGCGCCACTGCGGACGGATGCCCGGGTCGCGGTCCAGCGTTCCCAGGCGGACACCGACAGGCGCCCCGTCATCGCGATACGGAGATCGGCTGAAGATCCCTGAGCCGCACAGCCCGCAGAACACCTTCTCGAATCCGTCGTCGGGCGCCCACGAGCGGAGGTGTTCCTCTCCCGTGACGATCTCGAACGATCCCGGCGCCGCGCGGCCATTGACCGAGGCACCGGTTCCGCTACGGCGTTGGCAGCGGGTGCAATGACAGTACCCGGCGGAGGCGAATGGCTCGGACACTTCGTAGCGGACGGCGCCGCAGCCGCAGCCTCCTGTCATCGGCGGCCCACTCATCATTCGAAGGTAGCGACGTGGAGCGCGACACACAAGGAACTGAACTGCGGCGGGGAACCGCTACGTCAGGTAGAAGTACAGCGCGTAGAGCAGCTCGACCGCCGGGCTCGAGGTGTGGACCGTGACGTCGGACGGGACCGACAGCAGGGCGTCCGAGTAGTTGAAGATGATCTTGACGCCGGACGCCACCAGGTCGTCCGCGACCATCTGGGCGGCGTGGCCCGGAACCGCGAGCACGCCGACCATGATGCCGTCGCCCCCGACGACCTCCGGTAGCTCAGAGTAGTGGCGCACCGCGAGATCGCCGATCCTCATCCCGATCTTGTCCGGGTCCACGTCGAAGATCGCCGAGATGCGAAAGCCGTGGTCTGCGAACACGCCGCTGCTGGCGATCGCCTGGCCCAGGTTGCCCGATCCGAACAGCGCAATGTTGTGCTGTCCCGACGTGCGCAGGATCTTCCTGATCTGGCCGATCAACACGTCGATGTCGTAGCCGACGCCGCGCTTGCCGAACTTGCCGAACCCCGAGAGGTCACGCCTGATCTGCGTCGGGTTGACGTTGGTGTACTCGGAGATCGCCTGAGAGGAAATCGAGCTCTTCCCCATCTTCTTCGACTGCGTCAGCACCTGCAGGTACCGTGAGAGGCGCGTCGCGACGCCGAGTGTGAGCCGATCCTGTGCCACGTCCAACCTTCCATCCGCCATACGGGACGGTGTTTGTATCAATTGATCACAAGCTAGCAGGTGGGGTCGACGACCCCCGGCACGCGGAGCGACTACTTCAGGCGAAAGACATCGCTCTCGCGGGTCAGCGGCACTCCGTCCGGGCCGCTGCCCCGCACGCGCAGCCGGTAGCGGCCCGCGGGCAACTCCTTGCCGTCCACGCGCCGCCGGGTCAGCATGAACCGGTACGTGCCGGCGGGCCAGTCCCCCGCCTGCTTGTGGCCCGCCATCAGGATCGGCGCGCCCCCGCCGGAGGGAACGAGCCACAGGCCGAGGTCGTGCAACGGCGCCACGACCACCGCGGGGCCGCTGCGCCCGACCAGCCCGATCGTGACGCGCGCCTCGACTGCGTCCCCGGCGACCCCGACCTGGGGAGCGTCGAGGGCCGCCGCGGGCACCCCGGGCGCCGGCGCCGCGAACACCGGGGCAACCCCCACCGTCCGTCCGTCGGGCGCGAGCACGTGCAGCGTTCCCGTGAACACGTCGGTCCCGGGAGGAATCTTGACCGAGACCTCGGCGCGCGCGTCCGGCGCCAGATCGATCGGATCGCCGGGCCCCACGACCAGGCCCGCGGGGGTGGCGATGCCGACGCGGTAGCGCCCGCCGGTCCCCACAAGGTCGTGCAGCGTCAGCGTGATCGTGGCGGGCGCCGTGGGTGAGCGCACACCCGAGAGC
>JBKKDD010000026.1:0-10524 GCA_046708705.1 Miltoncostaeaceae bacterium
CCTTGACGCCGCGGCCACCGTCGGCGACGACCGCATCCAAGAGAAGGTCCAGGGCCAGGTCACCCCCGAGACCTGGTCCCACGGCTCGTCCGCGCAACGCCAGACGTGGTTCACGCGCGGTTACCAATCCGGCGATCCCCGCGACTGCAACACCTTCACCGGCCGCATCTGATGATCTGAGCCGTGGGGGCCGGGCGCGCTAGGCTCAGCGGACGTGAGCGCACTCGACCGTCTTGCCCGCCGCGCCGGGCGCATCGCTCCGTTCGAGGTGATGGAGGTGCTCGCCCAGGCGCATCGCATGGAGGCCGCGGGCGCGGACGTCATCCACATGGAGGTGGGGGAGCCGGACTTTCCGACCCCCCGGCCGATCGTCGAGGCGGCGGTGCGTGCATTGGGGTCCTCGCCGATGTCCTATACGCCGGCGCTCGGTCTGCCGGCCCTGCGTGAGGCGATCGGCACGTTCTACGCGACGCATTACGGGGTCTCGGTGCCCACCGAGCGGATCGTCGTCACGGCCGGGTCGAGCGCGGCGCTCTTGCTGGCGCTCGGCCTCGTGCTGGACGTCGGCGACGAGGCGCTGATCGGCGATCCCGGCTACCCCTGTAACCGGCACTTCGTGACGTTCGTGGACGCCGAGCCCGTGCTCGTGCCGACGGACGCGGCCACCAACTACCAGGTGACCGCCGAGCTCCTCGAGGCCGCCTGGACGTCGCGGACGCGCGCGGTCATCGCGGCGTCGCCGTCCAACCCGACCGGCACCCTGATCGAGCAGGACGAATGGGGGCGCATCGCCGCGCTGTGCCGCGCACGCGGCGCGACGCTGGTGGCGGACGAGATCTACCAGGGTCTGGTCTACGGCCGCGAGCCGCAGACGGTCCTGCGGTTGACCGACGACGCGCTGGTCGTCAACAGCTTCAGCAAGTACTTCCAGATGACGGGCTGGCGGCTCGGCTGGCTGGTGGTTCCCGACGGCGCCGAGCGCGAGATCGAGAAGCTCGCGCAGAACCTGTTCATCTGCCCGTCGACCCCCGCCCAGCACGCTGCGCTCGCCGCGTTCGCGCCCGAGACCATCGAGATCCTGGAGTCGCGGCGTGCGGAGCTCGAGCGGCGGCGGGATGTGCTGCTTTCGGCGCTGCCGGAGATCGGGTTCGGTGTCCGAGCCCGGCCGGACGGCGCGTTCTACATCTACTGCGACGTGGGCGAACTGGGTGACGACAGTTTCGCGCTGGCGCGACGCATCCTCGACCAGACCGCAGTGGCCCTCACGCCGGGACGCGATTTCGGGGTTACCGCCCCGGACCGACACATGCGCATCGCCTACACCCAGCCGGTCCCGCGGCTGCAGGAGGCGGTCGAGCGCATCGGGAAAATGCTCGCCGCGCAGTGAGCACGGGCTCGCGACATCAGCGCGACTGGGAGGCGCTCGCGCAACTGGATCCGCTCTACGCGATCCTGAGCGCGGCCGGGGCGAAGCACGGCGGGTGGGACACTGAGGAGTTTCTGGCCACCGGCGTCGACGACGTGGCCCGCATCCTCGCCACGGCCAAGCGGCTGGAGTTGCCCGCCCGGCGCGGCGCCACGTTCGAGCTCGGCTGCGGTGTCGGCCGGCTGACCCGGGCCCTGGCGCCCCATTTTTCTCGCTGTGTCGGCGTCGATATCTCGGCGACGATGATCGCCACGGCGCGCGAGCTCAACGGATCGCTCGCCAACTGCGAGTGGATCGTCAACACGAGCGACGACCTGCGGAGCTTCGAGGACGGCGCGTTCGACCTCGTGCTCTCGCACCTTGTGCTGCAGCACGTGTCGAAGCGCACGGCCATCCTGACGCTGCTCGGCGAGCTCGGCCGCATCCTGGCGCCGGGCGGGCTCATGCTGGTCCAGCTCCCCGCCTCGATGCCCGTGCGGCAACGTCTGCAGCCGCGCCGCCGTGCCTATGCGGGGCTGCGCCGCGTCGGCGTCAGCGACGCGCTGCTGTACCGCAGGGCGGGCCTTCACCCCATCCGCATGAACTGGGTGCCACGCCCGCAGGTCGAGCGACGGCTCTCGGACGCGGGCGCACGCGTGGTCGACGTCGAGCTGGGGTGGCTGGGCGACCGGGCGACGACGGGACGCGAGGTCAACCTGACCTACCTCGCCACGCGCGACCCCGGGCCCGCTCCGGGCGCACGGGGTGTGTCAGAGTCATGACCGTGCCCGGCGCGACACCTATCCCGGATCTCGTCTTCGCCACCACCGACGGCGACGACGTCAGGCTGTCGGCCTTTCGCGGCGAGGCGATGGTCCTGGTCTTCATGCGCCACCTGGGCTGAATCGCCTGCAACGAGCACCTCGTGGAGGTCGCTGCGCAGCGGGACAGTTTGGCCGGTCGCGTCGTCGGCGTCGCGTTCGCGCCCCCGGCATCGGTCGCGATGTTCGCGCGCGGGCTCGATCTGGGCGTGCCGATCCTGTGCGACCCCGAGCGCATCGCGTACGGCGTCTTCGGGTTCGGACGGACCTCGTGGTGGCTCGCGGCGCTCCGCCCCGGCTACTACGTGCGCCTCGCACGGGCGCTCTGGCGGGGACGGCGGTTCAGCCGTGTACGCCAGGACCCAAGCCAGCTCGGCGGCGATGTCGTGGTTGATGCCGCGGGCCGACTCCGGTGGGTGTACAGGAGTCGCTTTCCCGCCGATCGCCCCTCCGTGGCCCAGGTCAGGGTCGCCCTACTGGCCGCGACCTGACGGGCCGGACACGCGCCCGGCGGAGACGTGCGTCCGGCCCGCCTCCATCAGGCCACCAACTGCGTGACGAGCTTCTTGATCGCCGCGATGAGACCGGCCTTGAGCTTGTCGCCGATGTCGTCACCCCACTTGCCGGCAACGATCCCGATGCCGCTCACCAGGAGCGCCACCATCACGACGATCCCGACGTACTCCACGGTGCCCTGCCCCCGCTGCGCGAGCATGCGGTCCCACGCGCGCATGGCACGCACCGTCGTCCACGCCATCATCCTGTAGCCCATTGTTCCCCTCCAGTTCGTTGAATACGGGCGACACGGATGCTGCGCCGAACAAGTGTTACAGCGCGACACCGAGGTGTCACAAAATCCGCTCGTCTCTGTGTCAATCTTCGACACGTTTGCCGGGCTGGGACGGGCGCCGCAAGTCGATTCGGCGCGTGCGCGCCCGCAGCATCGCCCGCTTGGCCAGGAGCTTGCCGCGGGCGACGGTCACGTCGGCGGTCGCCTCACCCAGGTCGTGGATGAACGTGCGGTAGGCATCCTTCGGGGGCATCCCGCGCAGCGTGCGCGCGTAGTCGACGGCGGCGTCGAACTGCTCGGCGGTGAACCCCAGCGGATCGCGTGCCAGGGCCGCGATGACGCCGCGGCCGGCGCTCAGCGTCACGACCGGATCCTGCATGAATTCGGTGAACGATCCCCACAGCCCGTCGCCGAACCCGCTGGCGAACGCGCCCGCTCCGACCACCGCGAGCTCCCCGCCAGCACGGACGCCCTGCACCATCCGACGCAGGGCGCGGGTGAGCGCCGGGCGCCTGCGCTCGCGCGGCGTCACCCCCAGCTCGGGAAGACCGGGCGCCGGATCGGCGGCGCGGTCGAGCGCCGACCACACTTGCACGACGATCGGCGGCGGGGCACGATCGGGCTGGACATGGGTGGCCAGCCACGCCCCGGCGGCGGCGAGCAACAGCGCGATCACGACGACCAGCCCGATCTGCTCCACCGTCGCCTGACCCGAGCTGCCAGACCGCCGATATCGCAGCGCACCCATACACCGACGCTACGTCGGCAACGTGTTACAGCGCTGCACGTATTTGTGTCAAAACACGCACCGAACTGCGCCAATCTGCGACACACATCGGCGTCGGCGGACGCCATGTCGCTATGGTCCGCGTCATGCGTCCCAACGTCTCGTCGGCCCTCACCACGATGACCAAGCGTGCCGGCCGGCTCGCCGGAGGCGTCGGCCAGTCCGTGCGGCGCGCACGCCTGGAAGGCGAACGGCGGCTACTGGAACGCCAGCGCCGCAACGCGCTGGAGACCCTCGGCGCGCGCGTGGTCGAGCTTGTACGCGCGGGAACGCTCCCCGGCGCCGCCATCGCCCCCGAGATCGCGGACGTCGAGGTAAAGACCACGGAGATCGACGCGAAATCCACCGAGATCAGCGCTCTCCAGAGCCTCGAATAGCTGCCAGAAATCGGCCTTGTCTCCGTCTCCCTCCGGTGTATCCTGAGATGTCTCCGGTTTTCGTCGCGTCAGGAGGAAGCGGGGCCGTGCGGGTCGAACCAGATCGCCAGGGACATCACAGCTCCGAGGCGCCGGCCTGCCATCGCTGCGGGGTTCCGCTCCTGGAGGAGACGACGTTCTGCCCCTACTGCGAACGCTGGCTGGACGACCCGGGTGACGGTCGCAGGCGACCCCCTCGGGCCGCTCATCGTACCCCGGGGGTCGTGTCGCGATTCACGGAGCGGACTCTTTTGACTATTGGTTTCGTATTCTTCACCGCGGTGACCGTCGTCTGCATCGTCGCGGCGTTCCTGATCTAGCTCGTTCCGCCGTCAGGTCAGGCACAGCTCGAACGGCACGTCCCTGCCGCAACATCCCATGGAGGTCCGAGAATCCCTTGAGCAGCACCACCAACCATGACCTTTTCACGATCGGCGACGAGGTCGTCGGCCAGTTCAGGTGCTCGGGATGTGACCTTCTGATCGTCTCCCCGAAGGAGAATGACGGGGTGCTCGTCCTGCCGGAGTGTCCGCTCTGCGCCTGCGAGGACTGGCGGCGAATCGGCTAGTCGTCAGCAAATCCTGCGAGCAGGTCGTCCACCTCGACGACAGTGAGGGTGTCGATGCGTGCGCTTCCCCGTGCCGCCATCTCCGCCGAGATCGTGGCGATGGCCGCGGTGTCGGGAGCCGTCACCAGGCTCAGCATGTCGTACGGGCCGAGCAGCATCCATTGCTGCAGCACCTTGATGTCTTGCGCCTCGAACTCCCGGTTGACCTCGACGACGCGTTCAGGTGTCGCCTGAAGCGTCTGCAGGCCCTGCGGGCTGAGCGTCGAGAGGAGAAGGTACGTCGGCACGGGAATCCCGCCGAGTCTACCCCGGCAACGCCCCGGGGTGACGAGGGAACGTGCGCCCTGTGCACTACACTGCGTCCTCGTTCCGCGACCCGAGGTGATGATGCAACGCGAATTCAATCCCAACGAGCTGCAGAAGGCACTCCTCGGATATGACCCGAGCGACCTCGAGTCGTCACTGATCAACTGGGCACGTGAGCACTGGCCCATGGCAGCCCGGGGGATGATCTACGCCAAGAAAGAGGCCGAGGAGACCGTCAGTGGTGTCCAGGGCGTGCGCGACCCCGACATCAAGCTGGCCCTCGAAATCGCGGTTCGCGCCGCCATCGCGGAGCGTGAGCTGACGATGCGCACAATCGCGGCGGTCGTCCCCGCGTGGCTCGAGCGCACGTACGGGCTGACGCCGACAGAGGGGTAGCTCCTACTCCTTCGCGACGACCGCGTAGCCGGCGTCCTGCCATCCGGCCCACCCGCCGACCAGGACGCCGACCCGGTTGAAGCCGTTGTCGAAGGCCCACAGGGCGATCTTCATGCTCGTCGCCTCGCCGGGGCGGTCGCAGTAGAACACGAGCTCCTTGCCCGTCGGAAGCGACGGCACCTCTTTGGTGAACTCCATCGGGTCCACGCGGACCGCGCCGCGGATCTTGCTGTCGGACTCACGCCAGGTCAGCTCGCGCACATCGACCATCTGCACGGGGTCGCCCATCTTGAATGCAGCGGCCAGGTCCGCAGCCTGCCACCGTGACACGTCATCCCAGGCCATGGCCTCTCCTCATCCGGGTGCGAGCGGCGGAGAACCTATCAGGCACGCCGAAGGCGGCGGACAGGCGGTTCCATATGTGCGAATCGCACGATGGACAACGTTGGCCTGACGGCCAATCCCTCGGCGACGCCGGGCGCCTACCGTGGTCTTCGTCACGGTGAACCGCTTAACCCCGTCCAGGTATTGCGATCGGAGTACATAACGTGCTCACATCTGGCTCAGCCCTCCACGCCATCTTCGAGACCGCTGCCGCTCTGGAGCGTGCAGAAGCATCGGCACGGGTGCTGGCGGCGCGGGCCGGTGGCCACGCCGGCGCACCCAGGGCATTCGCGGAACTCGCCGCGATCGCCCCGGACGGCCTGATTCCGACGCCTGGGCGGGGGGCGGCTCACGTGGCACGGCAGATCGAGCACGCAGCCGACACGGTCTGCGACGCTCGCGAGCTGCTGGGAGACGAGGTTGTCGATGCGGTCGAGTGGGCCGCCGGTATGACGCGACGCATCGCCGCAACGGCTGACGCGCTCGACCCCGCGGGCGCGGCCCGTGCGGCGCGGCGCGGTGTGGCCACCGTCCGCGGGTTGGTGGACGGAACCGTCGACCGCGATGAGCGTTGGGAGTACTTCCGGCTCGGCACGTTCCTGCCGCGCTCCGGCTGGATCAGCGCTCTGATCCGGGCCGCGGCCACGGTTGCGGCACGAACCGGCAGCGACCAGGCGTGGCGCGTGGCGGGAGCCGTAAGCGGACTGGGCGCAGATGCTGAGGATGTCGCCAGGCGTTTGATCTGCGACCGGCAGGCCGTCGCGACTGCCGCGCACGGGCTTGATCAGACCGAGTCGGCGTTGCTTGCGTTGCAGCGGCGCCATCAGGTCAGCGAAGCGGCCCTCCCACTGGCGCGGGAGGCGCAGGCCCGGCTCCGCGAGGCAGCTCGCAGCCTCGATCAGCCGGACGATATGGCGCACACCATGGATCGCGTCCTCGATGCGATTGGTGCGCTGGCAGGGGCCGTCGATCCGACACCCCTGACGTCGCGAAGCCCGGGGCCCACCCCTTCCCCGGGCTTCGGGCGACCACTTGCGCCCGCTGGCACCATTGGCTGATCGAGCAGCCTGAACCTCGTATCGCGTCGGTACGCTTGGCGACGTCCACAGACGCGGACCAGATCGGCCTGCTGGTGGCGACGGCGCTGGCGGACAAGGTACGCCCCGCGTTCGGCGACCGCGGGGCCGCGGCGGTCGCCGCCCTCGTGCGGCGCGATCTGCCGCGCACGTCGGTGCGCTACGTCGTCGCCGAATCCGGCGGGGCAATCGTGGGGACGGCGCGGCTCGCGCTGTCACAGGAGATGTCCGACACGGGGCTGCGGCCGATCGCGCGCGCGGTGGGGTGGCGATACGCCCTGCGGGGAGCGGTGGCGCTGGGGCTTCTGGTGCATGCGCGCCTGGGACCGGACGAGGCATATGTCGAGGAGCTGGCCGTCGATGCGGACCACCGTCGCCGGGGAATCGGCCGTGCCCTTATGCGCGAATGCGAGCAGATCGCCCGCCGGTCGGACAAGCACCGTGTCACGCTGTGGGTGACCGCGGGCAACCACGGCGCCATCTCGTTGTACCGTCAGCTCGGCTACCGGATCACCCGCCGCAGGCGGACCCTGCGTGGACGGTTCCTCTTCGGGGCGCCGGTCGCCGTGCTGATGGAGAAGCGGCTGCCGGCGAACCCAGGTATCCTCGCCACGTGACGCAGCCCCCCTCCGGACAGAATCGTCGTGACGCGATCATGTGGGGCCTCGGCGTGGTGCTGGGCACGGTGGCCACGCTCCTGGGGTCAGCCGGCGGCGCCCGCCTGGGTGCGGCATTGACGGGCGGCGTGATCACGCTCGTCGCGACAGTCCTGCTGGGACTCGCGCGCGACTCCCGCGACACCTGAGCCCGACGCCGGAACTCGGACCCCCCGGGGGCGGGTTTGGATCAAGACGCGCGTGATTTTTCCCCCAGGATGCCCTGCAAACGATGGGAAATTGGGAGCCGCGGGGGGTTGGTCGGGGAACCTCCGCGCAGATCGCGGGATGCGCTCGAAAATCGCGTGATCATTCAGTGGTGGCTGGGTCAGATCAGTCCTGCTGACGGGCTCTGGCACCCGCGGCAGATGGAATAGGGATTGCCTTTCCGTGGAGCTGCGGGCCTGGCGTGCGGTTACCGGGTCCGGGCGGCTGTTGCCGCGAGGTCCAGTGCCGGCATCGTGGGCAGCGCCGGGAGCTCCAGGCGGACGTGCCCTCCGGCGCCGGGCTCGATGACGAGCGTTGCGCCGAGCCGATCGGCCAGTGCCGACGCCACGCCCAGGCCGAGTCCGGCGCCAGGGATCGACTCGGAGTCGCGGCCACGGAAGAACCGGGTCGTCGCATTCGCGGCGTCGTCCGGCTCGATGCCGCCCCCCGTGTCGCGCACCTCGATGACCACCGACCGCTCCCCGGGGCGGGCGACCAGGGACACCGTGCCGCCGCGCGGGGTGAACTTCGCGCTGTTGTCGACGAGCTCGGTCAGGATCTCCTCGACCAGGGCCGGGTCTGTGCGCACGTTCGGGAGATCGGGGACGATGTCCAGCTCGACGCGGAGCGCGCGCTGGCGCAGGGCGGCGTCCCAGTCATGAACGAGCCCCCACAGAAGACCTGCCACGCCGAAGATCTCGCGGCGCGGCGGCCGAAGAGCCGGGTCGTTGTCGGTGCCGCGCAGGAGCTTGCGGACGACGCGGTCAAGCCGATCGGTTGCGGCGAACACCGCGCGCAGCGTCGGGGCGGCGGGCGCCGGAAGCTGCTGGTAGAGATCCTTGCTCCGCGCCTTGATCTCGTCGATCGGGGCGCGCAGTTGCCGCACCGCCGTGCTCTCGAGCTGCCGGCGAAGCCCTTCGAGGCGGTCCTGCTCGGTCCGCTCGGCGACGCTCGCCAGACGTCCGCCCGGAACGCTCCACGCGTCGACCTCCATCGTCCGACCGTCACGCAATGCAACCCGGCTTCCGACCGGACCGGTCGCGTCCAGCCCTTCCTGCACCGCGGCCTCGATCGTCACGCGATCATCCGCGGTAAGCCCCTCGAGCAGACGCTCCAGGGTGAGGTTTCGCAGGCGTCCGCCGGAAGGGCCGCGCCCGGCGACGCCCACGGGGAGCGGCTCGATGGCGGCAGCGAGCACGGAGAGCTCGCGGTCCGCGATCTCGTTGAGGTGTGTCAGACGCTCAGCCGTGACCTGAAGGGCGACGCCGAGACGCGCGAACGTCCCCTGCGTCACCAGCGGGTCGGGGCCGGGGCGACGACCGGCCGCGACGCTCTCGACCGCGCCGAGCAGATGGTCGACGCGCCGGTGGGTGCGCCGGCCGGTGACGAACGCCACGAGACCCGCGACGAGCGCGAGCAGGAGCGCCGCCGCCAACCCTGTCACTGCGGTCATGCCCGTGATGCCGGTCGCCTCGCGACCCAGGTCCCGGCGCACGAACACGGCGCGACCGCTCACAAGCTGCCGCGTGGACTCGACGGCGCCGTCCAGAACTCGCGCAGAGCTTCCGACCAATGCCAAGCGCCCGGTCCAGTGCGCACGACCGCGCTCCCAGACGCCACCGACGGTCCCCGTCTGCAGCACGGTCTGCCCCGCCTTCCCGGTCAACGTCGCCGGAAGTGGGATCCCGGCGACGAACGCCTGGAGCTGCTCGGGTGTTGGACGGTCGGGAATCTCACCCGAGATCGACGCGGCGGTCGCATCCGTAGCACGGGCCGCCGCATCGACTTGGGAGCGAAGCTGGGCGAGGGCGCCGAGCGCGGCGAGGGCCAGCGCCACGACCAGGACGATGACCGCCGGCATGACGGTACGCAGGAGCAATCGGGGAGCCTTCTCAACCATGCGATGACGCTTCGCCTCCAGCGGATTGTCTCCTGCTCCTCGTTTTCCCCCGCGGATCGTTCTAAGATCGCGTTCTTGCTCCAAACGGACTTGAGGGATGGTGCGACATGGCACGTGAGCATCGACGGCCGTCTGGCCTTGGCCGGGTTGAGCCAGGGCGTCGCTCGCTGACAGCGAGTGAAGCGGCTGCAATCATCGGGGTGAGCGTCGCGACGGTGCGGGGTTGGGCGGATGGTGGCCGCCTTCCCTCACACCGGACCGTCGGCGGTCACCGACGTTTCGACATGGACGAGCTGAAGGACTGGCTCGAGGATCACGGGGCGCCGATACCACGGCGGTTCTCGTTGAACGCCGCACGCATGGAGATTCCGGCGTGCCCTGACCTGGCACGGGAGCTGAACGCCCGGAGCGATGCGGTGATCGAACGGGTGCTCGGCGGGTATGACGACGCCGTCCCGACGATCACGCAGATTCCGAGCGAGACCGAGCTGCGGCGTGCCGCGACGCGGTTCGTCCGCGTCGTCACCGGGGCACTCGAGTCGGGCAACCCGGCCGCGTTCGCGGGTCGGGCAGAGGTCGCAGGGTATCGCGGCGGGCTCCAGGGGGAGCGTGGTGGGGGTGTGCTCGTCGAGCACACGCGCTTGGCGCTGGCGCTACTGCAGGAGGCGGAGGACGCGATCATCGCGGGCGAGGTCAATGACGATCACGCGATGGCGTGTCTCCTCGCCGTGATCGACGGGGCGCAAGCCGCCGTCGCTCGCGGATATGGCATCGCATCCCAGGAAAGCCTCTAGCCTGGATCCGGCGATAGC
>JBKKDD010000027.1:0-7265 GCA_046708705.1 Miltoncostaeaceae bacterium
CCTGGGGCGGCGGGGGGGGCCCCCCCGCCCCCGGGCGGGGGGCGGGCGGGCGGCCCCCCCCGCCACCAGGGACCGAACCGCGGAACGCCCGGGAGGGGTCCGCGGGGCGGGCCTGCCCTCCCCCGCGCGTGTCCTACGAGCCGCCGAACCCCACGCGCACTGGCTCGCCCGGCACCAGGCGGATGTAGACGAGCTCACGGGTGTTGAGCCAGTGCGTGCCCTCCTCGGCCTCGACGGAGCGCCACGACCCGTCGCCTCCGCTGACCGCCGCCGCCAGGTCTTGGGTGGCCTTCTCCTCGATCGTCAGCCGGAGGATGGTGCCGCCGTCGAACCCGATCTCGACCCGGCGTCCGACCGCCATCAGTTGGCCTGCAGGACGGGGAGGGTCTTGGCCCGCTCGATCGGGGGCGTCCACGCCGGCAGCCGCTTGATCACGTCCAGGTGCTTCATCGACTCGATCTGGTCGGTGAACTTCAGGAGCTGGCCGCGACCGTACTTGCGAAACACTGCGACGCCGAAGGCCTCGTAGACGAACCGCAGCGCCCGGGGCGAAAGGTTGCGCCGGATGATCCGGAACGCATCGGGTCCCTTGCCGATCGCCGCGAGCAGCGCCACCTGCGGCAGGCGGATCGTGCAGCGCCACTCACGGACGAACAGCCCGGCGATCCGCAGCAGGTTCCGCCCGATCTCGCGGTTGAACATCTGCAGCCAGCCCTGCGAGGAGTAGAAGCGCAGCATCCCGCGCCACGTCTCCATCTGCAGTTGGTACGGGGTCATCAACTTGGGGGCGATGATGCAGTGGTGCCCGTCGTAGAGGGAGTAATCCTCCGTCAGCACCCGGCCGTCCTGACGCATGCCCTGATCGAACGCCGTGCCGGGCAGCGTGGTCAGCATCATCATCTGCAGCGTGTCGACCTTGTGCTCGATCGCGAAGTCGATCGTCGCGCGCACGGTCTCGGGTGTGTCCGTGTCCGCGCCCACGACGAACATGCCGTGCACCCGGATGCCGTAGTCGTGCAGCAGCTTGATCGAGGTCGTGATGTGCTCGACTTTCTGCTTCTTGTTGTAGGCGTCCAGGCCCTCCTGGGTGATGCTCTCGAACCCGACGTACACCATGTAGCAGCCCGAATCGCGCATCAGGCTGAGCAGCTCGTGGTCGGGCTCCAGTGTCGTCTTGGACTTGTACAGCGAGTCCGCGCGGATCTGCGCCGTCCACATCGGCGTGATGTCCTCGTCGATCATCGCGCGAAAGAGCGCCTTGGACTGCTTTTTGTCCACGATGAAGATGTCGTCGTAGAAGAAGACGCTCTGCGCCTTCGCCAGGCGCAGCTCGTTCATCACGTTCTCGACCGACCGGCTGCGCAGCTTGCGGCCGAACATCTTGATGACCGAGCAGAAGTTGCAGTCATACGGGCAGCCCCACTTCATCATCAGCGGGTACGTCTGCATCTTCTCGCGGCTCTCGAGCAGGTGGAACGCCGGGAACGGCAGCGCGTCCAGATCCTCGCTGGAGGCCGGCGGCGCCTCCGGGTTGTTGATCTGCCTGCCCTCGCCGTCCAGCCACGACAGCCCCGCGACCGCGTGCAGCTCGTCCCGCGCCCCGCCCCGCGCCAGCCAGTCCACCAGTTGGACGAACCCGACGTGACCCTCGCGCCGGATCACGTAGTCGGTGTGCTTGAGTGCCTCGTGCGCCATGAACGTGACGTGCGACCCGCCGAGCACGACCGGGATCCCCTTGGCGCGCAGGCGCTCGGCGTAGGCGTAGCCCTCGAGCGTGGTGTTGGTCGTGGTCGAGATGCAGACGAGGTCCGCCGTCTCGACGTCGTCCCAGTCCACCGTCGCGCCCGCGATCAGCTCGCAGTAGATCCACTGGTCGGCGTCCGGATCGCGCTCGGCGATGCATGCCGCCAGCAGGGGCAGCCCGAGTTTCGGGAGGTTCGCGATCTCGTAGATCGTCGCTCCACGGGGCTTCGGCTCGATGTAGCGGATTTTCATGGCTCGGGAACTCCGTGTCAGTGGACTTGGACGAGCTCGGTCAGGACGCCGCCGCTCGCACGGGGATGGATGAACGCGATCATATGGCCGCCGAGGCCGCGCCTGGGCTGGTCGTCGATCAACTCGGCGCCGTCGTTGCGGAGCTCGGCCAGGGCGCCGTCTAGGTCGTCGACCTGGAACGCCACGTGATGCAGGCCCGGTCCGCGACGCTCGAGGAACCGTGCCACCCCGCTGGCGGGGTCGATCGACTGGATCAACTCGACGTGACTGGCGCCGGCGCCGAGGCTGACCGCCTCGACCCCTTGGTCCTCGAGTCGCTCGCGCACCTCGATCGACATGCCGTACCGATCGGTGTAGACCGGGAGGGCGGCATCGATGTCCTCGACGGCGTACGCGACGTGATGAATTCGGTCCAGACGCACGCGGCGAGTCTAGCGACCATCGCGCAGATGGGCAGGTTCCGGGGGTCGAAAATCAGCGGCGAAGATGCGCGCGTGAGCACCGTCAGGAAGACCCGCACCCACTCTCCCGCCCGCAGGGCCTGCTGCACCCCGCGCAGGTGCGCCGGCTTTCGGCGTACGCAAGCCGGGCCCGTGGTTTGTGCGTGGCCAGGGTGATCGGTGTGGTGAGAATGCCATTCGTTCGCGCGCCGCTTCGCGCGGGGCGGGCTGCTACGGGTCAGCTCTTGCCGCTCCCGCCGGAGCCGTCGTCCACCGAATCGATCACGTCCGGCGAGTACACGCTGTCCTCGACACCGGGCGCGTCAGGCGCGGCATCTGCGTCGTCGGAGGTGGAGAGCGACGTCTTGCCGGAGCCGCTGCGAGCGATACCTTTGTTGCTGCCGCTTCCCGACGACGTGGACCCGCCGGCGTTCGAGGCGTCGTCCCCGCCGCTCCCGGACGAGCCTGATCCCGATCGCTTGCCGCTGCCGCTCGTGCCCGAATCGTCGTCGTCACCGCCGGAGCCACTGTTGCGGCTGGGGCCGCTGTTGTCGGAGTCGTCGTCGGATCCGCTCGAGCCCTTGCCGGAGTTCTCGCCCGGGCCCGACGTGGTGCGGCTGACCGCCCGGGTCGTGGTTATGGCGTCGGTGGTCGATTCGGTCGTGGACGTCGGCGTCGTGTGGACGAACTGGACCGCCGTGCCCGTGCGGGACGGGTGGACGGTCGGGGCGACGGCGCTGCCGCCGACCATGGCGGCCGCGACGATGCCTGCGACGGGGAGGGCGCGCCCAATGGGCGCACCGGGGGGAAGGTTGGTGATTGTGACCGCGAGTGCCGGGTCGCTCAACCGCAGCGCAAGCGGCGCGAGCCCGACGGGAATGAGCCCCCATGCGATCGCCCGGCCCGCGCGAAGACGCTTACGCGCCCGAAACAGCGCCTGGTGGACCGCGTTGGGCGTCGTACCGAGCTCGGTGGCGATCGCCTGTGCGCCGATGCCGGCCTGATCCATCTCGAGCGCCCTGCGTTCGCGGGGTGGGAGCGCGGCGATTCCGCGGAGGGCGTCTTCGATCTCCTCGCGCTGCTCGACCAACAGCTCGGTGTCGTCCAGGGCGGCGGAGCCGAGGATCGTGGTGTCGGCGACCGGGTCGGCGCGGCGGGCGGCGCTGCGGCGCTCGTCGATGGCCAGGTTCCGCACGACGCGGAAGAGCCACGGACGCGCGGCGGTCGGGGCCTCGTCGGACGCGGCCAGTCCCAGCAGCCGCAGGTAGGCCTCCTGCACGACGTCCTCGGCGGTGTCGGAGCTGTCGCCCAGGACCCTGCGGGCGTACAACATCAGGTCGGCGTGATGCGCCCACGACTGGGTGGCGCCGCCGAACCTGTCACTCCGCTGAGACCCCCTGCTCAAATCCACCCCGTGGTTCGCATATCAACACCACGCGGGTGCCGGCCGATACTTACGACCGTTCCGCGACCCGACGTAAGATCGATCCTCCAAAAAGTACGAGTTCATGGTAGCGCGGGCGGGCCCGAGTCACAATCCGGGGTCGTCGCGAAACTCGCGGCGAGCCCGGTGAGCGCCCCACTCCATAGCTGTGCCTGGGTCTTCTCCGGGAACGTCAACCGGTACGTGAACCCCAGGGGACCACGTGACTCGGAGGCGAGCGTGACGAGGGTGCCCTTGGCGTGGGGCACGAGCGTGACGATGGTTGGCGCGCGCATCCCGAGCGCACGCGTCTGCCAGGCCATGCGTCCGGCCGGGTCCAGGTCGCTGAGCACGGGGCTGGTGAAGAACGTTCTCCCGCGCGGTAGGCGCAGCTCGAGCCGCAGGCGCTGCCCGACCGCGAGGTCGGGCGGGACCTCCGTCGAGACGCACGCCGGATTCCACTCGGGCCACCGTGCGACGTCGGTCAACCGCGACCAGACCGCGGCGAGCGGGGCGCGGACGACCACGGTGACCGTGTAGCTCAGACCGCGTGCTCCAACCGCAGGATCTCCTCCATCGCGGCGCGGCCGGCCGCCATGTCCTCGGTCGTCGGCTCGATCGTGGCGAGATGGGCCTGCAGGGCGTGGCCGACCCCGTGCACCAGCCGCGCGACGGGATGCTCGGGACGACGCGTCGCGAACGAGAACAGCTCCACCGCGGCGCCGACGCTCAGCGCCGTGGTCGCCAGGCGCAGCGCCGTCGACGGCCGCCTGACGGCGATCCGCACCGCGCTGTTGCAGATGACGGTGGCGCACATCAGGGGCAGCACCAGGTTGCTGCCGCAGCGCCGGTGCTCTTTGGCGTGGGCCGCGGCATTCGCGACCTCGGCCGCGCCCCCGTGCTCGTATGCGGCGATGCTCTTGTGCTCCACGCCGTGCCACATCGCGGCATCCGAGGCGCGCAGCGCCACGAGCGCCGGCATCAGCCCCGAGATCGAGCTCATCAGTTCCTGCCCGACGATCGAGCGCACGCGCCGCCGCGCGAGCGCGGTCACGACGGTCGAGGCGATCATGGCCGTGGCCACGGTGGGGTTCTCCATGGCCAGGCGGGCGCCCGGGGTGCCGCGTCGCGCCGCCGGGACCACGGCGAGCGCCTCGGCCATGCGCAGCACGCCGCGCAGGACCGGGATGTCGGCCAGGGCGCCGCGGGCGAAGCGCGGCTTGGGACCCGACGCGACGGTGACGTGTCCGTCGTCGTCGCGGACGGCCGCCGCCCAATGGGTCGGTCCGTGGACCAGGAGCCCGTTGGCGAGCGCCATGCCCCCCAGACGCGGATCATTCTCGTCGCTCACGAACCCAATCTATCGTGTGTCCGCTTGGCCGCCCGTTCCTGCTGCCGTCGCTCGGCCGCCAACCGCCCGGCTGCCTGGGACGAACGGTCCACAAATCGCATCATTTCGGAGATCATCCTGTGGCCGGCTTCTTCGCCGATCAGACGGTGCATCTCCAGGGCGACAACCCGGTAGGTCTCGTGGCCCTGCGGTTGGCTTCGAAGTTCGATCAGATGCATCGCCTCGCGGGCGTTAATCACCAGGGTAAAGCGGATCCGGTGTGCCAATGTGACGGCGTACGGGGCTTCCTGCGGGAACGGGTCTGTCAGATCGTCGTACAGGGAGGCGCATTCACGCTGGGCCGCGACGTAGTCATCTTCGCACTCGGCGTCGGTGACCTCGGGTGGCACGTCATAGCCCAGATGCGGGGTCAGCGGCTGCGCCTGAAGGGTCAGCATCCGGTGGCGTTGCAGGTCCCGGTACGCGCCGTAGTCGCACACGACTTCGAACGTATAGGAGGTGGCTTCCAGCGCGCGACCCGGCCGATGGCGACGGTCGCCGCGGAGACCCGAGTACGCGTGCATCACATCGAGCATCTCGGTGATGCCCATGGCTTCGGCGGCGCCGCGGACGTCTGCAAACGACCGGCCGCTGGCTGGCCACAGCGCGTGTGCGACCACGCGCGCCTCGCCGTCTCTGTCCCAGTCGACGAGCCGGACGACCGGCCCGTCGACCCGTTCCGGACGCTCACCCAAGAACTCGATGGCGAGCGCGGCGGTCGCCTGCGCGGTGCCCGAGTTGTAGACGCCGTGCCGCACCCCTCGGTCCTCACGATCCACGCGGGTCAAAAATGCCGGGATGACCTTTCGGAGCTCGCGCAGCATCGCCGTGCCGCAGTCGCGCGCCTCCATCAGCGGGTGCGCCAGCAGCCGGATCAGCAGCGCCTCGTATGCCTGTCCCGAGGCGAAGATCCCCAGGTTGGCCTGGGTCGCGGCGGGAAGCAAGCCGCGCAGCGCATCCAGAGCCCGCGCTCGGACGGCCCGGGCGCGGGCCTCGGGGGGTGTGTCCGGATCGTGCGGGACGAGGGTGTCGATGTGGCTGACGAGCTTGGGGATGAGGGCCGCGTAGGTGTCGAAGGCCAGGTCGAGCGTCGTGGTGTACCGCGCTGAGAGCTCGGGGTGGGCCAGCACGACTTCAGGTCGGTGGTAGCGGTGGTGGCCACCCGGTTTGTCGTCAAGGCGGATGTACCGCGTCGACTGTTCCAGGTAGCTCGCCAGGCGGCCCCATTCCAGGATCTTGGTCAGGATGTTGGATGCGCCCTCCACGGCGATGTGGGCCCCACCGAGTTGTGCGACGGAGTCATCGCCGTACTCGGCGAGCACTCGGTCATAGAGCGCCGCCGCGCGTTGCTCACCGGTATCCGCGCGTCCGCCCACACCCGACCCGTCCGATGGCAGGAATTCGTCGAGCAGGAGTCGGCGAAGCGACTTGGGGCTTCGGCTGTAGCGGGCGAATAACGCGCCCTTGACGACTTCGGGCAGGTTGGTCAATGCGAACACCGGCCCCACCGTGTCGGTGACATACGGTGCGATCCGCTCGCGCTCCTCGGGACTCAGCTCGGTGGTGTTTCTCACAGGCGGCGATGCTACCCCCCAAGGTGGACATCTCCCGTCGCCGTGCTGCGGGTCTCGGCGTTGGCCCGCACGCGGTTCGGACCGATACCCCGGCGCACAGGATGTCGCTCCCCGCGGCCCGCCCCCCGAATGCCAGCAGAGCGCGCATGGCGGCATCGCCTCTGTTCGTCCCACATTCTCGTCCAGTTCCGCCGTCAGCACCTGCGCACCCCCATCGGTCCGGTTGCTCGATGGGCCGGATCGTCGCGCATCGACCTGTGACGGCGCTCCACGCAAGTGTCACAAGAGCGTGTCATCACTGTGTCGTTCGACGACACGATTGGCCGCCTCCATCTCCGCCAAATGGCAGTTGTCGTTCGCACGTGCTCTGTGCCGCCGCCGCCCCTGCGTCAGGTGGTCGGCCCCTGTGCGCGCAGCGGGGCTGGGTGCGGTCGGTGGGGAGG
>JBKKDD010000028.1:0-4484 GCA_046708705.1 Miltoncostaeaceae bacterium
CGCGCCGGTGGCCCGCGTCACGCTGCCCCGTCGCAAACGCAGGACCGCGCCCGGGGCGTGGCGAGTCCTGCGCGGAACGGCCGTCGATCCGGCGCCGTCGTCCGGAATCGCGCGAGTCGAGATCAACCTCTCCCGGCGCTCGGGTAAGAGGTGCATCGCGCTCACCCGCAACGGCTACCGGCCGATGACATGCCGTCGCGCCCTCGCTACATGGGTTCGGGCACCGGGGACGACCAAGTGGACGCGACGTGTGCCCCCACTCCGGGCGACTCGCTGGGTGCTCCGCGCACGGGCGACCGACAAGGCCGGTATCCGCCAAACGCGATTCACGAACGGCCGCAACCGCGTGATCCTGCGCCTTCGCTGACACCTCACCGTGGGCGTGAACCGGGCCGACCGCCCGGCTCACGCCCCCTCAGCGGAGGCTGAGCCTGCGTGCCGCGGCCGGCTGGGTCGCGGCGTCCTCGCCCGGCTCGAAGCAGGCACGGCAGCGGGCTTCGTAGGCGTCGAGCGCGCCGACCTGGATCGTGTCGCCCGAGAACGGTGCGGGCTTGCCGTTGACGAGGCGCTGGGTGCGGGTGGCCGGGCCGCCGCAGCGGTGGCAGACCGCCTGCAACTTGTCGACGAAACTCGGCGCGGGCCATCAGCTCGGGCATCGCGACGAACGGCTCGGCACGGAAGTCGGTGTCCAGACCCGCCACGATGACGCGATGGCCGCGTTCGGCGAGCTCGACGCAGACATCGACGATGGCGTCCTCGAAGAAATGCAGCTCGTCAAGGCCGACGACCTCGTAGCCCTCGGCGAAGCGGCGCACCTCGTCGGCGCTCAAGACGTTGACCGCGCGCATCTTCGCGCCGCCGTGGGTGACGACGTGCGTGATGTCGTAGCGGTCGTCGATGCCGGCCTTGACGATCAGCACCCGCTGACCGGCGATCTCGGCGCGACGGAGCCGCCGGATCAGCTCCTCGCTCGTGCCGCTGAACATGGGGCCGCAGACGACCTCAATCCAGCCGCCGCCGCTCGGTGCGTTCCCGATGACATCCTGGAATCTCATCGCCGAGCCGGACGGATCCGGGGTGGGTCACCTGCGAGCGATCAGATTCCGCTGCCGCCGTTGAGACCGAGGATGCCCGCAATCTCCTCCTGGGCGGTCGGTAAGCAATCGCCGTCGTCGCGGGTGCGCATCTGCGGCTCGCGGCCCGCGCGCAGGTCCGCGATGTCCTCCTCCAGCTCGGTCACGCGCCGCACCAGGCACGCCATGGCATCCGCGACGGGGTCAGGCAGGCGGGTGTGCTCGAGCGTCGGGTGGTGCAGGGTCTCCTGGTCCACGCGCTGGCCGTCCACGACGACGGCGCGACCCGGGTTGCCCACGACGGTGGAGTTGGGCGGGACGTCGCGGATCACGATCGAGCCCGCACCGATCTTTGCGCCCTCGCCGACCTCCACCGACCCCAGGATGCTGGCCCCGGTGCCGACGATCACGCCGTCGCCGATCGTCGGGTGGCGCTTGCCGCTCTGCTTGCCGGTGCCGCCGAGTGTGACGCCCTGGTAGATCGTGACGTCCTCGCCGATCTCGGTGGTCTCGCCGATCACGACGCCCATGCCGTGATCGATGAACAGGCCGGGTCCGATGGTCGCGCCGGGGTGGATCTCGATTCCCGTGAGCTGACGCGAGACCTGGCTGACCCAGCGGGCCGACAGTCGCATCCCCCGCCGGTACAGGCGATGGGCGAACCGGTGCATCCACAGGGCGTGCAGGCCCGGGTAGGACGTCACGACCTCGAGGGTCGAGTTCGCAGCGGGATCCCGTTCGCGGGCGACGGCGATGTCCCGCCGAACGGTGTCGGCGGCGGCGGCCAGGAGGTTCGTGAGTGAACGGCCCATGAGCGATGGTTAGTATTGCACCGTATGGACGAGACACGCCGAGCGGACCGACGCTGAGCACCGACGGAGCGGTCCGGGTCGACGGCGCCGCCTGCCGTCCAGGTCCGTCGCCGAGCGCCAAGGCCACCCGCCTTGACGGGCTGCGCGCCGAGAGCCCCGGGGCACTTCAGGCGCTCGTGGCGGCGGTCGGGGAGGGCCCGCACGACGTGGCCGTGCCGCACGACGACCCGCTCGTCGGCATCGCCCAAGCAGCGGGGTTCGTCCCCTACGCGCGCACCGTCGTGGTCGCGCGCCGGATCGACGGCTTCCGCAAGGAGCCGCCCCCACCCGGCACCAAGCTTGAGGCCTACAAGAACGAGTGGGCCGAGCAATTCACCGCCGCCGAGTCCGACGCCATGGCCGACTTCTCGTTCTTCCGCGAGGTCGGCTCGCCGACCGGCTTCGAGACGGCGGCCGGATGGGGCGCGTTCTACGTGGCCCGCCAGGACGAGCGGGTCGTGGGGTTTGTGCAGGCCGAGATGCCGTCGGGGTGGATCAACTGGATCGGCGTCGTCTCGGACCAGCGACGGCTCGGCATCGGCCGGGCACTGGTCGGCCAGATCGCGGTCGCCGTGCGGGACGCGGTCGGCAGTCACATCGTCGCCGAGGTCGACGACGCGCCCGAGAACGTGATCTTCTGGGAGAAGCAGGGCTTCAAGCAGCGCACCCGCACGGTGTCGCTGATCCGTCGCGGGTGATCGGGCCGCCGATCGGATCTGCGGCGCGAGCCACGCGATGAGCGCCACCGACGTCATCCTGACGATCGGCCTGATCCTGGGCGCGGGACTACTCTCCTACCCGCTCGGGATGCTGCTGCGGGTGCCGTACATGCTGGTGCTGATCGGGATCGGGGCCCTGATCGGTCCCGCGGTGCTCGATCTGATCGACGTGCCGCTGGAGTCCGAGGGCGCGCAGGTGCTTCTGACGCTGGGCGTCTCGTTCATCCTGTTCCACGGCGGGCTGCACCTGTCGGTCCGCGTGCTGCGGCAAGTCGCCTTCGGCCTGGGAATGCTCGCGATCCCCGGGATGATCGTTACAGCCGTACTCTGTGGGTTCGCCGCCGCCCTCGCCTTCGACGTCCCGCTGACAACCGGGCTGTTGATCGGCGCCGTGCTCGCGCCAACCGACCCGGCGATCCTGATCCCGCTGTTCGAGCGGATGGGACTGCGCCCCAAGCTGCGGCAGACCATCGTCGCCGAGTCGGGGCTGAACGACCCGAGCGGGGCGGTGCTCGCGCTCACGTTCCTCGCCGTGGTCGCGTCCGGCGACAGCCTCGGCATCGACGTCGTGACGGAATTCGTGACGGAGCTGGGAATCTCAGCGGGCCTCGGCATCGGCTTCGGTCTGCTCCTGGCGGGGGTGATCTCGACCTCCCGCTTCGGCCTGTGGAGGCAGTCGGCCGGGATCGCGGTACTGGCCGTCGTCGCGCTGACGTTCTTCACCGTCACGGAGGGCGGCGCCGAGAGCGGGTACCTGGGACCGTTCATCGCCGGGCTCATCGTCGGCAACATGGATCGCCTTGGCCTGAGGATGCACACCGAGCACGAGCGCGAGATGCGCGGGCTCGTCGGCAGTGTGTCGGACATCATGGTGATCTTCGTCTTCGTGGTCTTGGGCGCCAACCTGCCGTTCGGAGCGATCGCCGACAACTGGCTGCCCGCGCTCGCCGTCCTGGCCGTGCTGATCCTGGTCGCCCGGCCGATCGTCGTATTGCTGTGCCTGGTTCCCGACCGCCGGGGCGCCTGGACCCGTCAGGAGCTCATCTTCATGGCCTGGACGCGCGAGACCGGCGTCGTGCCGGCTGCGCTCGCGGGCATCGTCGTCGCGCGCGGCATCGAGAACAGCGACCTAGTGGTCGTCACCGTGGCGATGGCAATCCTGGTGACGCTCGGGCTACAGGCCTCGACGAAGGCGTGGCTCGCCCGGCGACTGGATCTCATCGACCCGGTGTAGACCTGGAATCGAAGGCGGCCCCGAGCCGGGCGGCGGCCGCATCCAGGCGTCGATCGCCGGTCCAGAGCGCGGCCGATGCGAGCAGGGCGGCGGCGAGGAGTTGGGCATCGACGTACCCGACCCCGGCGCCCCAGAGCGCGTGGGCGTCGATGAGCTCGAGCACCTCGGACTCGGACGCCGTCGTGGCCTGCGGCAGCCCGGCGAGCAGGCCGAGGATCTCGTCGCGCCGATCGAGCCGGCCGAGCGCGATCTCGCCCACCACCCACGGGTGGCACAGGACAGTGCCCTGCTCGAGCAGCCCCGTCAGCGTGTGGTTACCCTCGCGCAGATGCTCGGTCCAGACCGAGGTGTCGACCAGGATCATCGGCGCCCGGGGCGACGCCGAGGGACAGCGGCCAGCCCCGGCTCGCTGCCGCCGAGGCGGGCGAGACGCCGGGCGCTCTCACGCTCGATCAGCGCCGTGAGGGCCAGACGCACGAGCGCAGTCTTCTCGTTCATCCCGGTCAACCGTTGCGCCTCCGCGAGCAGGTTATCGTCCAGGGCCAGGGTCGTTCGCATCGGGTCCTCTCAGTCGCATTGATGATTGACATCATATGATGTCCTGATT
>JBKKDD010000029.1:0-4005 GCA_046708705.1 Miltoncostaeaceae bacterium
CGCTCAGGAGGACCCCGAGGCGAACCTGGCGGCGTTGCGGGAGCTCACGCCGAGCGCGCCCGCGGCGCCGGAGCGGCGCCCGCCGCCCCGTGCCAGGCATACAGAGCGCGACGCGCGCGCCGCAGCCGGCCGCAGGACCGTCTCGCGTCGCAGGTGGTGGTCGCTGCGGGGCGTCGGAACAGGCGGCATCGTGGCCCGCCTGGTGGGGGTCTTGGTGATCGTCGTCGTCGGGTGGGCGGCGTTCGGCTACATCGCGCTGCGCGGCGCGGCGTCGGACGCGAACTCGCGCGTCACGTCCACGGCACGCAGGGCGCTGGCCGACCCCGGCGGGGGCATGCTGGGCACCGCCCAGAACATCCTGGTGCTGGGCTCCGACGCCGACCGCGATCGGACCGGCGCACGCGCGGACACGATCCTGGTGATGCGCACCGACCCGGACGCCGGCGTCATCCGCTACCTCTCGATTCCCCGGGACCTGCGCGTCGAGTACCCCGGGCAGGGACACGTCAAGATCGGCGAGACGTTCACGTACGGCGGCAACCGCGGGGTGATCCGCGCGATCGGTCAGGAGATCGGGCTCCCGATCCACCACATCATCGTGCTCGACTTCAAGGGCGTGTCCAAGATGGTCGAGGCGGTGGGCGGCGTCGAGATCGAGAATCCGTTCACCCTGCGTGACTGCGCCTACCCGGGCGGGAAGAACGTGAGCTTCGCCAAGGGCCCGCTGGCGTTGGACGGCGCCCAGGCGCTGGTGTACTCACGGGTGCGAAGCTGTGACGGCGACGTGGAGCGGGCGCGGCGCCAGCAGATCGTCCTGGCCGCGATCCAGGCGAAGGTGCTCTCCTGGACGGGCCTGCCGACGGCGCCGTGGCGCGGAGCGCGCATGATCCGGGCGATGTCGACCGACATGTCGGCCATCGACCTGGCCAAGCTGGGATGGCTGCAGGGCAAGCTCAAGACCGGGCCGAAGGACCGCGACGTCTTGGCGGGCGAGCCCGCCAACATCGGCGGCGTCTTCTACTTCCTGTTCGATCCCGACCGCGCCGGCAAGCAGTTGCGCGCGTTCGAGGGACGGGGCGGGACCGGCAGCTAGCCGGGACCGCTCGTGCCCGGCGTCGGAAGTTCTTTGTCATCTGGCAAGCGAAAAACCCGCCGGATATGGACGCAGGCGAGGACACAGCTCCCGAGGCGATCGCTCCCCCCGACCACGGGCCAAATCCGGCGGGAATTTGCAGCCGCCCAGATTGCAAGGGACCTTTTGACGCAGGATACTAGGGTCCCGTTGCGCGCTTGGCGGTGTCGGCAGGCGTGGCCTCTTTGACCTTGGGCGTCGCGCCATCCCCGCCGGCGCCGGCGTCTTTGGTCCCACCGGCGTCCGTCGTCGATGCGACGCCATCGCTCTTGTCGCCATCGCGAGGTCGCTTCTTGGTTCCGTAGTCCGTGTTGTGGAACCCGGTGCCCTTGAAGTGAATCGCGGGGGCATGCAGCACCCGCTGCGCGGGCTTGCCGCAGACCTCGCATTTGGCGATCGGATCCTCGCTCATGCGCTGGATCACATCGAACGTATGGCCCTTGGTACACCGGTACTCGTAAACAGGCACGCAGTCTCCTCGCGCGTCGAAATCCCTCGGAAGTATCGCACACCGGGATTGGCACTCTCACGCGCCGTGTGCCAACGCTCGTGCTCCACGAGTCCGGTTACGGTGGCGCTGATACCATGAGCGTCCCTTGGAGGACGCCGTGCCCAATGGATCCTCGATGGCCCAACCGATGCGAAAGGGTGAGACGATCCGGCGCGCCCTCGCGGTCGAGGCAGCGGTCGCTGGGGCGTCCCTGATGCTCGGCAGGCGGCGACGGGGGCTGGGGCTGTGCGCGGCGGCGGGAGGCGCGCTGGCCGCGTGGGGCGCGTTCTCGCGCAACAGCTCGCTCTACGGATCGGTGCTCCGCACCGGCCCGTCGAGCCGCGCGCAATTTGCGCTGACCTTCGACGACGGGCCGGGGCCGTCCACGCCGGACGTGCTGGACGCCTTGGGGGCAGCCGGCGCTCAGGCGACGTTCTTCGTGCTCGGCCGCCAGGTCGAACGGTACCCGGAAGTGGTCAGGCGGATCGTCGCCGAGGGCCACGAGCTGGCCAACCATGGCTGGGACCACGGGATCCTGGTGTTCCGGGACCCCAACTACGTCCGCGACCAGTTGGTGCGGACCGCCGATGCCGTACGCGCGGCGGTCGGCCACGACGCCCTGAGCCGGATGTTTCGCGCTCCGCACGGCTTTCGCGGACCCGCGACCGCGATTGGGGCGCGACGCGCGGGGTACCGCATGGCGGGTTGGACGACGGGGGTGTTCGATTCGGCGCAACCCGGATCCGACGTGATCGCACACCGGGCCTGCCGCTCGCTGCGACCCGGGGGCATCTTGCTGCTGCATGACGCGGACGGCTGGGATCCGGCCGCATCGCGCATGCAGACGGCCGCGGCGCTCGGCCCGATCTGTGCGGGCGCGCGCGAGCGTGGCTTGGAGCCCGTCTCGTTGGGGGTGCTCACCGCCGCATGACCACCAATGCGACCTCGATGCGCAGGTTCGTCCGCAAGGTCGGCTGGCCGGTCCGGATCGGCGTGCTGATCGGCGTCGCGGCGCTGGTCCTGTGGCAGGTCGACATCGCGGCGCTGCGGCACGCGCTGCGCCCGCACTCGTGGCTGTTCGTCCTTGCCGCTATCGGCGCCAACACCGCGTCCGTGGTGTTTAAGGGACTGGCCTGGAAGGGCGTCGTCGACGGGCTGCCCGCGATCCGGAACCGCACCCGCGTGCGCGATCTGATGAGCCCGCTGTTCGTCGGGTTCCTGTTCAACACCGTGCTGGCGGCCCGGCTCGGCGAGATCGTCAAGGTGCTGCTTGCGCGTAGGCGCCTGGTCGCCCGTGGTGAGGACGTGCGCAACACCATGCTGCTGGGATCGGTCGTCGTCGAGAACCTGGTCTCGACGATCGCGTGGGTCGGCGTGGTCGTGACCGTCGGCATCTTCCTCCCGCTGTCCCGCTCGGTCTGGATCACGACGCTCGTGATCGGCATCGTCTGCCTGGTGATCATCATGGTCGCGCTCTTGCGAAGCCCCGGACGGCGCATGCCGCCGTGGCTTTCGACCGGCCCCCTGTGGGTACGGGCGACACGGGCGTTCGCGCGCATCTGGGGCGCGGTGCGCGAGAGCCATCTGGGGCTGCGCAACCCACGCCAGTTCGCCGCGGTGGTGCTCCCCAGCATCGCCTCGTGGGGAGCGCAGCTCGTGGGGATCTACTGCGCGCTCCGCGCGTTCGGCCTCGACGTGGCGGGGTGGAGCGGCGCGGGGCTCCTGCTGGTGACCGTGACCATCGCCCAGATCTTCCCGGTGCTGCCCGGCAACATCGGCGTCTTCCAGGCCGCGGTCGTCGTCCCGCTCACGCACACGTTCCCCATCTCCAGCGCCAACGCCCTGGCCTTCGCGTTCGGCCTGCAGGCCACCGAGGTCATCGTGGGCGTCGCGATCGGCTTCCTGTTCCTGATGGTCGAGGGCGTGAGCTTCGGCCAGCTCCGCGCGGCGGCCGAAGCGGAGGCGCACGCGCGCACGGATTCGGACGCAACCGGGCTCGCCCAGCGAGGCGAAATGACGCGGTGAGCGGAGGTCAGCCGGTCGCGAGGTAGCGCTCGAGGCCCGGGATGGCCCGTGCGCCGATCCGCCGGAACACGATCGCGAAGACGGGGTCGACCACGCGCCAGATGCCTCGCGGCAGGATACGCGCGTCGTAGGTTACCCGCGACCCTGCGCCGTCCGCGGCGACGCCGATCTCGTCCCGCAGCCCGATGCCGTTCGGCAGTTCGGCCTCCAGCACGAACCGCCGTGACGGCTCGTACTCGCTCATCCGGTAGCGCACCACATGCGTCGATCCGCCGAAGCGTGTCGTCACGTCGAACTGCGCCCCCATCCCCTGCTCTGTCCCCATCCGCACCGATTTCTGCGTCGCGGGATCCCACTC
>JBKKDD010000030.1:0-11001 GCA_046708705.1 Miltoncostaeaceae bacterium
CGCTGCAATCAATAAAACCCACCCCGGGCGGGGCGCGCCGCCCCCCCCCGTCGTCTCCTCCCTGCAAACGCTAGAAATCTGAGCCAGCGACGCTCGCGACATCGGGCGGCACCCGGCGGCATTTCGCGGCACGATTGCCACTGGGATTGCCACTCGTGGTGGCGGCAGGACGACTCGCGGTGACGCTAGCGAGCCGCCGTGGTCCTTGCGTGGATGATGGCCTCGAACAACTCGAGGTCAAGCACATGCGTGCTCGACAGCTCCTCGGACCCACCTTTGTAGCTCACAATCACTTGGTATCTCCCGGGGAGGCCGGGCCGACTATGACGCTCCCGTAGTACCTCGAAAGCAGTCCTGAGCTCGCGACCGGGAGGGAGGTTGGGAATCCCGGATGCGATCAGCGGAGTGTCGACGAGATGACCGACCATTTCCCCGAGCGCGGTGTGGAGCTCCGGATCGAACTTGAGGCGAACGTCTGTCGCGGTCGACGTCCCGAGGTTCGAGATTACGAGGTCGACGAAGCCATAGGCCTCTGCGGTCGGAACGAGATCGACGACTACGTGGGGCCTCCGAGCGTCTTTGCGGGCCTGCTCGTGTCCCCGATACTGTTTGATGCCGTAGACGACCGCGACTACCGCCGTTACGGCCATCGTCAGTCCTGCGGCCGCCCCAAGCCACTCCGCGGCATTCGACATGTTCGAGAGTCTCGCAGCGCCTCAGGACGCCCCATCCTCGAATAGAAGAGGACGGTCGGGGTGTGCGGAGCGTGTTCCGCCGACGATCGGGGCCCACAGACTACCGAGGGGAGTCTTCCCGGACGGAAACTCACACCGCCCGGTTCCTACGGGCGCAGGCTATGGATCTCAGACAGGACATCCTTGAGGGTCACCGTCACGCCGCGCATCGTCCCAGCGAGATAGTCGTGCCGATGATCCAACCATTGGTGGCCCGGCTGCCGGTGATATCCGAAGACCTGCTGGCCGGCAACGATGAAGTGATAGATGTATTCGGCGCGGGGGTCCTTGCCCAGCCGCATGTCTACGTCCTCAGCTACGCGCAGCACCGCGGCCGACCAACCAGGAAAGAAGATCTGGGCGTCTACGAACGCTAGATAGCGATTGCCCTCGAAGGGGAGCCATGGCATCCCATCGGGACGGACCCCAAACTTCTTGCATAGACCCTCAAGCTCGAGGAGGTAGGCCTCGGCGCTCCGAGTCTTACGAAGCAGCAGTGGGAGGGTGGACCGACGCGGCCGCGCGCGAGCGTGCTCCGAGAAGCAGTGCCCATCGGGAAAGGTCGAAATCGCCGTGATCTAGTTGCCCAGAATCCCACCGAGCCTTGAAGCTGGCGCTCGTCATCCCGCGCTCGCTCTCGTAGTCGCGGATGACGCGGTCTAGGTCGGCAAGGCTGTACGTATCCTGCTCTTTGGCCTGACCCGTACCCTTCCGCCATCGCTTGATTGTCGGAGCCATTTTGTTGCTCTTTCCGCGCTCTGTGCCTCTTACAAGGTAGTCCCTAGTTTCCACATCGGCAAGGGATCAACGAACGATTAGGGAGTCCCCCCGCCTACAGCTCCCATTCTTGGAGCATCCCTCACGCGCGCGTGCTCGACGCCCCACCCATCACCACACCCTCGACGGCGTCGATCTACAGCGATTTCGTCCTGGCCGGCCGAGGAGACCGGCGTAGCCCGATCACCATGCACCCCTTGGTGCCAAAACGGTCCGACGCATCGGCTATGGCACGTTGATTCTGCACACGGGTTGTGCACGTCCTGGCAGGTCATCTCCGCCGACTCTCGAGCGTGTGTGCCAATAACGGTCGTTTGGGCCCATCGAGCGAGCGACCACCATCGGGCGCCCTGGTTAACGCTGGCAGGAAGGGCATCATCGACGCCGTGACCACGCAGTTCACCGACGTCGCGTGATCTCCCTCGCCGGTATGACGGCGCGACCTGAGGGCACTGATCCATTTTCAGATCACGATGACCTCGACCAGGTCACCGAGGGCACGGACGTCAACCGGGTTTCTCGTGAAGAGCGGCAGTCCGGCTGCGCATGCGGTCGCTGCGATCATGAGGTCGGGGACGCGAGCGCCCCGGGCCTTTTGGCCGGACGCGGCGACGGCCGCGTAGATCAGACCGTAGGCACGGGCGGACTGCGCGTCGAACGGCAGGGGGTCGAACGCTGCCTCCGTTCGCTGAAGGCGATCTTGGCGCCGTGCCCGCTCAGCCGGGTCGCGTGCCGCGTGCGGACCGGCGGCGAGCTCGGCCAGCGTGACGGCGCTGATGGCGATCTCGCGCGGAAGAAGCGCTTGGTCGACGACGTCCAGGTCGACGATGACGCTGGTGTCCAGGATCCCGCGTTCGCGCTGATCAGCCACGCGGCGTCGGATCGTGGTCGACGTACGCGTCGATGTCCCGGAAGAACCGCGTCCGATCGATGGGCGGCGTGCCCTGGAACGCCGCGACGACGTGCTCGATCGGGACGAAGCGAAGCCGCCTGAGCGGCGTCAGCTCACCCACCGGCACGCCGTTCCTGGTGACCAGAAACGACTCGCCCTGATCGAGCCGGCGCATGATCTCACCGCTCTCGTTCCGTAGTTCGCGCTGTGTGATCGACCTCATGCCGATCATCGTAGCACCGATGCTACGATGGGTGTCTCCTGGAAACGGTCTCTACACGGGGTAACCGAGGGCGGGGGCCCGACCGGTCACCGGGACCACCAGCACGGCAGGGCCGGAAGTGGCGCGGCGCCAGAGGTCGGCGAGCGCGTCGGCCAGTTGGTTGCGGTCGGCGCAGCGCTCGGCGCTCGCGCCGAAGCCGCGTGAGATCGCCACCAGGTCCACGGCGGGCTCGGTCAGCGCGAGGCCGGGCCAGTCGCCGTCGGCACGGCCGGTGAGACCCTCCAGGCCGGCCCGCAGGATCTCGTACCCCGAGTTGTCCGCAACGACCACGGCCAGACCCAGGCCCTCCCGGGCCGCGGTCCACAGGGCGTGGACACCGAACAGGAAGCTGCCGTCGCCGTGGACGCACATGACCCGGCGCGCGGGCTCGGCGAGCTTCGCGCCGACGGCCGCGGGCAGCCCCCAGCCCAGGGCGCTCCCACGGTGCGCCAACCAATTGAAGGGCGTGTTGCGCGCGCCGAGGGCGGTGCGGAGCCACCGGCCCGTGGTCAGCGCCTCGTCGACCACGAGATCCTCGACGCCCACCGCGTCCGCGATGGCGCGACAGAAACCCACCGGCGTGATGCCCGGCGCGCCAGCGTCGTCCGCCGCGTCCATCCGCTGGAGCGTCTGCGTACGCAGCCTGGTCGACTCCGCGGTGGCGTCGGCCAACCGCGAGCGAGCGGCAGTGTCGGGCTCACCCAGGTGCTCAACCAAATGGCTGAGACCACTGGCCACCGACATCGCGCACCCGACCACGGGCGCGTGGACACGCCCGATCTCGTCGGGGTCCGGATCGATGTGGATCAGCTGCGCGTCCGGCGCGAGCGCCTCGCCAGGGCTCGTGCCGAACACCCGGAACACGGGCATACCGATCGCCAGCACCACGTCGTGAGACCTGAGGATCGGCGCGATCTCGGACGCGAAGCCGGGCAGGGGGCCACGCCACAGCGGGTGGCCTGCGGCAAGCGGATATCGCGCCGCGAACGGTTCGCCCAGGATCGGTGCGCCCAGGCGCTCGGCGACGAGGGCCAGCAGGTCGGAGGCGTGCTCGTGCGCGACGGCGTCGCCGGCCAGGACCACCGGGTTGGTCGCCGACGACAGCAGAGTGGCCGCCCGCTCGATGGCGTCGAGATCCGGCAACCGGGCGAGCTTCGCGATGCTCGTGCTTGCGTCGGTCGGCGGTCCCGTTTGCAGGTCCATCGGGATCGCGAGCATGACCGGGCCGCGCGGGTGGCGCGTCGCGACCTCGACCGCCGTCATGACCGCGCCGGCGAACTCCTCACCCGTCGCGACCTCGGCAGCCGACTTGGCGATCGGCCTGGCGAGCTCGACCAGCTCGCCGCCCAGGAACGGGGCCTGGTCCAGGAGCGACGTCACCTGCTGGCCGACGGTGACGAGCAGCGGGACCCGGGCGCGGGCGGCGTTCAAGATCCCCGACAGCGCGTTGGCGAGGCCGGGCTGCACGTGGACGTTGACGACGCCGAGCCGGTCGCCTTGCTGGGCGTAGCCGTCGGCCATGCCCATCACCGACGACTCGTGGAGCCCCAGCACGTACCGGATGCGGCTCTGACGGGCCAGGGCGTCCACCAGCGGCAGCTCTGTCGAGCCGGGGTTGCCGAACATCACCTCCACGCCCTGGTCGGCGAGCCAGTCGAGCAGCCAATCCGATGCGTTCGGCGCGTCCGCGCTCACGCGAGCGGCGCCATCGTGAGCCCCGCGTCGCGGAGCTGTTCCCAGTAGAGCTCGGCCTGCTCGCGCTCACCGCTCCAGACCCGCGCTTGGCCCGAGCGGTGAATCGTGTTGGCGAGCGTCATTCCCTTCGCGTAGTCGACACCCGGGATGTACTGGGCGAGCGTCATCGCCACGCCCTCGAACGTGTTGTGGTTGTCGTTCTTGACGATCACGTGCGCCGGCTCACCGCCGCCTGCGCCGTCACCCGGCCGGCGCTCACGCGGTTTCTTGACAGGCGGCGAGACGGTTTCGACACTCGACATGGGGACGATTCTACCCGTGCGGTTCGGGCCATTCGGCCGCTCGCAGCCGTATGCTTTATCAGATAGTCTTGGTCGCAAGGAACGGCGCTTTGCAGGGGTTTCCTCCTCTGGAGCCGGTACCCCGAGCACCGCGGTCTGGTTGCCACGCCTCCCGGCCGCTAGCCTTTCACGTTCGGCCGAGACCGGCTGGGTCACCCGACCCCGGAGGATCACGACATCAAGCACCCGCGCACAGCCCCTCCAGTCAAACAGGGCCTCTACGATCCGCGCTTCGAGCACGACGCATGCGGCGTCGCGTTCGTCGTGCACATGAAGGGGCACCGAAGCCACGACATCGTGCGCTCCGGCGTCCAGGCCCTGTGCAATCTGGACCACCGTGGCGCGCGCGGCGCCGAGACCAACACCGGGGACGGCGCCGGCATCCTGATCCAGATGCCGAGCCGCTTCTTTCGGAGCGTCGTCGACTTCAGCCTGCCCGCGGAAGGGCGCTACGCCGCCGGGCTCGTGTTCCTGCCGAGCGATGCCGCGGCGGCGGAGGGTGTGGTCGCGACGATCGAGGACGTGGTGGTCGACGAGGGCCTGCGGGTCCTGGGCTGGCGAGACGTCCCGACCGACGGCTCCATGTTGGGCGCCCAGGCCCTTGCCGCGATGCCGACGTTCCGGCAGCTCTTCGTCGAGGGCGACGGGGCAGCCGGGATCAACCTGGAGCGCCGCGCGTTCATGCTGCGCAAGCGCATCGAGCACATAGTCGGCGGCCTGGACGAGGGCGGCTGCTACATCCCGAGCCTGTCGGCGCGCACGTTCGTCTACAAGGGGATGCTGATCCCCGACCAGCTCGCGGCGTTCTTCCCCGACCTGCAGGACGACCGCGTGGACTCGGCGCTCGCCCTCGTGCACTCGCGCTTCTCGACCAACACGTTCCCGTCGTGGCCGCTGGCTCACCCCTACCGCTACATCAGCCACAACGGCGAGATCAACACCGTGCAGGGCAACCGCAATTGGATGCGCGCGCGCGAGGAGCTCCTGGCGAGCGACGTGCTGCCTGGCGACCTGGAGCGCGTCTTTCCGATCTGCACCCCCGGCGCCAGCGACTCGGCGTCGTTCGACGAGGTCCTGGAGCTCATGCACCTGGGTGGCTACTCGCTGCCCCACGCGGTGCTGATGATGATCCCCGAGGCCTGGGAGCGTCATGAGGAGATGGACCCCGCGGTGCGGGACTTCTACCGCTTTCACTCTTCGGTGATGGAACCGTGGGACGGGCCGGCGTCGATCGCGTTCACCGACGGCACGGTTATCTGCGCGGTCTTGGACCGCAACGGCCTGCGCCCCTCGCGCTACGTCGTCACGAGCGACGACCTGGTGATCATGGCGTCCGAGGTCGGCGTGCTCGACGTCGCCCCAGAGGACGTCGTCCTGAAGGGCCGCCTGCAGCCGGGGCGCATGTTCCTGGTCGACACCAACCAGGGCCGCATCGTCGACGATGGCGAGATCAAAGCGGGCCTGGCGGCGCGACGTCCCTACGGCGAGTGGCTCGCCGCGAGCGTGGTCGATCTCAGCTCGCTGGCGGCGCCCGCGCATCAGCTCCCGCCGCACGCCGACGTGCTGCAGCGCCAGCAGACGTTCGGCTACACGACCGAGGAGATCAAGGTCATCCTGGAGCCCATGGCGCGCGCAGGCGCCGAGCCGACCGGCTCCATGGGCACCGACACCCCGATCGCCGTGCTCTCGACGCGACCACGCCTGCTGTTCGATTACTTCCAGCAGCTCTTCGCGCAGGTCACCAACCCGCCCCTGGACGCGATCCGCGAGGAGCTCGTCACCGCGCTCGGCGGGACGATCGGGCCCGAAGGAAACCTGCTCGACCCGACGGCGGCGTCCTGCCGGCAGATCTTCCTGGAGCACCCGGTCATCGACAACGACGAGCTTCGCAAGCTGATCGACATCTCGTCGCACACCGCGACACCGGACTTCCGGTCGGCCGTCATCCCGTGCCTGTACCCCGTCGCCGACGGCGAGGTGGGGCTGCGCGGGGCCCTCGACGAGATCCGCGGGCTCGCATCGATGGAGATCGCCGCGGGCGCCCAGATCCTGATCCTCTCCGACAAGGGCTCCACCGCCGAGCTCGCCCCGATCCCGTCCCTGCTGTCGACCAGCGCGGTGCACCACCACCTGATCCGCGAGAAGTCGCGCACCAAGGTGGGCCTGGTCGTGGAGGCGGGGGACGCGCGTGAGTGCCACCACATGTGCCTGCTGATCGGCTTCGGCGCCGCCGCCATCAACCCGTACCTGGCGTTCGCGACGATCGAGGACATCATCGCGCAGCGCCTGACCGAGCTGGACGACCCTGCGAAGGCCCGTGAGAACTACATCAAGGCCTGCGACAAGGGCATCCTCAAGGTCATGTCCAAGATGGGCATCTCGACGGTGGCCTCGTACACCGGCGCGCAGATCTTCGAGGCGATCGGCCTGTCGGAGGAGCTGGTCGAGGAGTTCTTCACCGGCACCGTCAGCCGCCTGAGCGGGATCGGCCTGCAGGAGCTGGCCGAGGAGATCTCCCGCCGGCACCGTCGCGCCTACCCCGATCGACCCGCCGAGCTCGCCCACCGCGGCCTCGACGCCGGCGGCGAGTACCAGTGGCGGCGCGAGGGCGAGTACCACCTGTTCAACCCCGAGACCGTGTTCAAGCTGCAACACGCGACCCGCACCGGCCGCTACGAGATCTTCAAGCAGTACACCAAGCTGGTCGACGAGCACGCCACGCAGCTCGCCACGCTGCGCGGGCTCTTCCAGTTCCGCGTCGGCCAGCGCCCGCCCGTGCCGATCGAGGAGGTGGAGCCGATCACCGAGATCGTCAAGCGGTTCTCCACGGGGGCGATGAGCTACGGCTCGATCTCCGCCGAGGCCCACGAGAACCTGGCGATCGCGATGAACCGCATCGGTGCACGCTCCAACTGCGGCGAGGGCGGCGAGGACCGCGACCGCTACGAGCGGGACCCCAACGGCGACTGGCGGCGCAGCGCCATCAAGCAGGTTGCGTCGGGCCGCTTCGGCGTCACCAGCGAGTACCTGGTCAACTGCACCGACCTGCAGATCAAGATGGCCCAGGGCGCCAAGCCCGGCGAGGGCGGCCAGTTGCCCGGCAACAAGGTTTGGCCGTGGATCGCGAAGGTCCGCTACTCCACGCCGGGGGTCGGCCTGATCTCCCCCCCGCCGCACCACGACATCTACTCGATCGAGGACCTCGCCCAGCTCATCCACGACCTCAAGAACGCGAACCCCGAGGCGCGCGTCCACGTCAAGCTGGTCGCCCAGGTCGGCGTCGGAACGGTGGCCGCGGGCGTGTCGAAGGCACACGCCGACGTCGTGCTGATCTCCGGCCACGACGGCGGCACCGGCGCGTCGCCGCTGACGTCGATCAAGCACGCGGGGGCGCCGTGGGAGCTCGGCCTCGCCGAGACCCAGCAGACGCTCCTTCTCAACCGCCTGCGCGACCGCATCGTGGTGCAGTGCGACGGCCAGATGAAGACCGGACGCGACGTGATCATCGCCGCGCTGCTGGGCGCCGAGGAGTACGGCTTCGCGACCGCCCCACTCGTGGTCTCGGGCTGCGTGATGATGCGCGTCTGCCATCTGGACACGTGCCCGGTCGGCATCGCGACCCAGAACCCGGAGCTTCGCAAGCGTTTCTCGGGCACGCCGGAGTTCGTGGTCAACTTCTTCGAGTTCATCGCCGAGGAGGTCCGCGAGCTGCTCGCCGAGCTCGGCTTCCGCACGCTCGAGGAGGCCATCGGCCACGCCGAGTTCCTGGACACCTCCGACGCGATCGCCCATTGGAAGGCGTCCAAGCTCGACCTGACCCCGATCCTGCAGATGCCGGAGCCCGCCGAGGGCGACGCGCGCACTTGCACCCAGTTGCAGAACCACGGCTTGGAGCGCGCGCTCGACATCGAGCTGATCCAGCGGGCCGCGCCCGCCCTGGACCACAAGACCAAGGTCGAGTTCAGCGTGCCGGTGCGCAACGTCAACCGCACGGTCGGGACGCTCGTCGGCCAGGAGATCAGCAGGCGCTGGGGCGAGGGACTGCCCGACGACACCATCGTGATCAACCTGACCGGCTCGGCTGGGCAGAGCTTCGGCGCGTTCGCCCCCCGGGGCCTGACGCTGCGGCTCATGGGCGACGCCAACGACTACACCGGCAAGGGCCTGTCCGGCGGACGCATCGTGGTGCGCCCACCCGAGGGCTCGCGCTTCGCCGCCGAGGAGAACGTGATCGCCGGCAACGTCATCCTGTACGGCGCTACCGGGGGCGAGATGTTCCTGCGCGGCGTGGTCGGCGAGCGCTTCTGCGTGCGAAACTCCGGCGCGATCGCGGTGGTCGAGGGCGTCGGCGACCACGCCTGCGAGTACATGACAGGCGGACGCGTCGTCGTTCTGGGTCCGACCGGGCGCAACTTCGGCGCCGGCATGAGCGGGGGCATCGCCTACGTGCACGACCCCGAGGGCATCTTCCCGCGGCGGGTCAACACGGAGATGGTGGACCTGGACCCGCTGGAGGACGCCGACCGCGCGTTCCTGCTCGACCGGGTCAGCCGTCACCGCGACGAGACCGGCTCGGCGGTCGCCGAGCGTTTGCTGGCGCGGTGGGAGGGCGCCGTCGAGGAGTTCGTCAAGCTCATGCCCAAGGACTTCAAGCGCGTCCTGCTGGCCGAGAAGAAGATCGCCGACGAGGGCGAGCACGCCGGCGCAGTCCTGGCCGCCGCCCACGACAAGAGCTGAGGACGCAACGATGGGAGACGCCACCGGCTTTCTGAAGCACGACCGCGAGCTGCCCGAGCGACGGCCCGTCGCCGAGCGCCTGCGCGACTGGCACGAGGTCTACAAAGACTTCCCCACGCACAAGGTCCGTACCCAGGCGGCGCGCTGCATGGACTGCGGCATCCCGTTCTGCAACCAGGGCTGCCCGCTCGGCAACATCATCCCGGACTGGAACGACCTGGTGCACCGCGACCTGTGGCACGAGGCCAGCGAGCGGCTGCACGCGACCAACAACTTTCCGGAGTTCACGGGCAGGCTCTGCCCCGCCCCGTGCGAGGCGGCCTGCGTGCTCGGCATCAACGCCCCGGCGGTGACGATCAAGCAAATCGAGGTCAAGATCGCCGACCGTGCCCGTGACGAGGGCTGGCTGGAGCCGATCATGCCGACGGTCAGGACCGGACGGCGCGTGGCGGTGGTGGGCTCGGGTCCGGCCGGTCTGGCGGCGGCGCAGCAGTTGACGCGCGCGGGCCACGACGTCGTCGTGTTCGAGCGGGCGGACCGCATCGGGGGCCTCTTGCGCTACGGCATCCCCGACTTCAAGATGGAGAAGCACGTGCTGGATCAGCGGCTCGACCAGATGGTCGCCGAGGGCACGGAGTTCCGCGTCAACGCCAACGTCGGCGTCGACATCCCGGTACAGGAGCTTCGCCGCGAGTTCGACTCGATCGTGCTCGCCGGGGGGGCCACCGCGTCGCGTGACCTGCCGGTTCCCGGTCGGGAGCTCGCCGGGATCCACCAGGCCATGGAGTACCTGCCGCTGTCCAACAAGGTCGTGGCAGGTGATCTGGACGAGACGCCGATCACCGCCGCCGGCAAGAACGTCGTGATCATCGGCGGCGGCGACACCGGCGCCGACTGCCTCGGCACCGCCAACCGTCAGGGCGCGCTGAACGTCGTGCAACTCGAGATCATGCCGCGCCCGCCCGCGACCCGTGCCGAGACCACCCCGTGGCCGACCTGGCCGCTGATGTACATCAGCTCGTCGGCGCACGAGGAGGGCGTCGATCAGCAGTACGCGATCTCCACGGCGGAGTTCACCGACGACGGGCACGGCACGGTCCGCAGCCTGCGGGCGACCGCGGTCGAGATGGTCATGACAGACGGGCGCCCGTCGTTCCAGCCGGTGCCCGGGTCCGAGACGGAGATCCCGTGCGAGCTGGTGCTGCTCGCGATGGGGTTCGTCGGTCCGGAGCGGGAAGGCCTGTTGAGCGAGCTGGGCGTCGAGCTCGACGCGCGCGGCAACGTCAGCCGCGACGAGCAGTGGCAGGCGAGCCAGGAGGGCGTGTTCGTCTGCGGCGACATGGGCCGCGGGCAGAGCCTGATCGTCTGGGCGATTGCCGAGGGACGCGCCTGCGCCGCGTCGGTGGACCGCTACCTGATGGGCGACACCGCCCTGCCGGAGCCGGTCGTGCCCACCAGCATGCCGCTGCGCTAGGCAGCGCCGGGGGGGCCGGGCCGCCCCCCCGCCCCCACCCCCGGCGCCCCCCCCGTAGGTCCCAGGTGGGCGGGCCCGCCCAACCCCCC
>JBKKDD010000031.1:0-16088 GCA_046708705.1 Miltoncostaeaceae bacterium
TTCCACCCCTTGTCCAGCACCTGGGCGTGGATCTCGTCGCGAACCGCACGCCAGCGCTCCACCGGACCGGTACGCCCGAACTCCTCGAGAACCGCACGCCCCGGTCGAAGGCGACCCACGCCATGACCTTGGAATGGGTGAAGTGCCGGCTGGGGCCCCGGACCTCCCAGATACCGGCGTCGGGGAGGCGCCACCCCTCCGCCAGCCACCCCAGCAGTATAACCATCAGGGCCCATGCGTCGTCGTCCGCCTTGGCGCCGTGTTTGCGCGTCTCGTACATCGCGTCGAGTACGTCGCCGTACACGTCGAGCTGCAGTTGGGTCGATGCGGCGTTGCCCACGCGCACGGGCTGCGAGCCCGCAAACCCGTCCAGCCATTCCAGCTCGCGTTCATCCAGCCGGCGCTCTCCCGCCACCCCGTACATGATCTGCAGGTCGGCGGGATCTCCGGCGACGGCGCGCAGGAGCCATTGCCGCCACGCCAGCGCCTCCTTGCGGTAGCCGCACTCCAGCATGGCCCGTAACGTCAGGGTCGCGTCCCGAAGCCAGCAGAAGCGGTAGTCCCAGTTGCGCGGACCGCCGAGCTCCTCCGGGAGCGACGTGGTCGGCGCCGCCACCATCCCGCCGGTCGGCGCGTACGTCAACGCCTTGAGAATCATCAGCGACTGGTGGATCTCCCCGTGGTAGGCGCCCGCGTGACCGCACGACCGTGCCCAGTCCTGCCAGAAATCCTGCGTTCGGCCCAGCTCGAGCTCCGGGTCGACCAGCCGGGGCGGGCTGCGATGGTGCGAAGGGAACCACGTCAACGTGAACGGGATGCGCTCGCCTGGGCGTACCACGAAGTCGGCGACGGTCGAAAGGTTCTCGCCGCGCACCTCGACGGGCGTGCGAAAGCACAGGGCGTCGGGCCCGGCGACCGCCAGGCGTGTGTGGTTGATGCGCCTGACCCACGGCACGATCCGGCCGTAGTCGAAGCGGATCACCAACTCCGACCGCATCGGGACCTCGCCGTCAAGGCCCTCGACGATGCGCACGATGTCAGGGTTCCTGGTGCGCGGCGGCATGAAGTCGATCATCCGGACCGTGCCGTGGTCGGTCTGGACCACGGACTCCAGAATCAGCGTGTGGTGGCGGTAGCGACGGCTGCAGCGGGTCACCTCGACCGCCGGCGCGAGCTTCCAGCGACCGTCGTCCGAGTCTCCGAGGAGCGCCGCGAAGCACGCCCCCGAATCGAACCTCGGGAAGCAGCACCAGTCAATCGAGCCGTCACGGCCGATCAGCGCCGCGGTCTGCAGGTCGCCGATCAATGCGTAGTCCTCGATCCGGCGCACGACCCGATGATAGGGCTGCGTCGGTGCCCGGCGTATCGTTCCGATTGAGGCTTCTAGCCGGCCGAGGCCGCGATCGGCGGCGCGGATCGCCGGCTCCGCCCGAACCGCAGGTACAAAGCGGGCACGACGAACAGGTTGAGCAGAGTCGAGGTCACAAGCCCGCCGAGGATGACGATGGCCATAGGGTGCTCGATCTCGTGACCCGGAAGGTCACCGGCAACCGCCAGGGGGACAAGGGCGAGTCCCGTCGCGCCCGCGGTCATCAGGATCGGCGCGAGTCGCTCACGGGCGCCACGCAGCACGAGGGCGGGGCCGAAGGTCTCGCCCTCAACCTGCTCGAGGTGCTGGTAGTGGTTGATCAGCAGGATGCCGTTCCGCGCCGCGATGCCGAACACCGTGAAGAACCCCACGAGCGATCCGAGCGAGATGGTGCCACCGGCGAAGAGCGCGGCGAGCACCCCGCCCACGAGCGCCATCGGCAGTGTTAGGAAGAACAGCGTGGCCAGGCGCCAGCTCTCGAACGCGGCCTGAAGGAGGAGGAAGACGACGATCGCCGCGGCAATCCCGTAGAGCAGCAGGCGGTTTTGCGCAGAGCCCCGCTCGGCCGACTCCCCCAGAAGCTTCGCGCTGTATCCGCGCGGGAACTCGACCTGCTCGATGCGCTGCTCCACGTCGTCTGCGACCGAGCCGAGGTCGCGGCCGCTCAGGTTCGCCCCGACGTCAATGCTCCGCGAGCCGCCCTCGCGCTTGACGACGTTCGGCGTGGCCGCGACCCGGACGTCGGCGACATCCCCCAGGGACACGATCCCGCCGCCTGGGGTGTCGATCGGAAGCCGGCGGATGCTCGCCAGGCTGGCACGAGTCTCCGGTGTGCTCCAGACGTTGACGTCGAACACCCGCGCGGGCTTCCAGATGTCGTTGACCTCGATGCCCTGGATCAGCGCTGCGGCTGTCCGTCGCACATCGCCCGGCTTGAGACCGTGGCGGTGCGCGGCGGCCAGATCGACCTGCACCTGCACCTGCGGGACCTCGTCCTGCAGATCGACGTGCAGGTCCGTCAGACCGTCGACGCTCGCGAGGCTCGCCCTGACCTTCTCGGCCTCGCGCCGAAGGACGGCCAGGTCCTGGCCGTAGATGCGCACGACGAACGTCTCGCTGGCTCCGGTCAGCACCTCCTTGACCCGTTCGCGAAGATAGGTGAGGACATCGCGGAAGAGTCCGGGATAGCCCTCCACCACTCCCTTGATCGACGCGATCGTCGCGTCGTAGTCGGCATCGGGGGCGACGCTGATCCAGTTCTCGCCGAAGTCGACCCCGACGACCTCGTCGGCGAAGGCCGCCTGGCCGATGTGCGCGCCGAAGTTCCGCACCCCCGGCACGGCTCGCAGCTCGTTGCTCGCCTGGGTCGCGATGCGGACCGATTCGTCGAGCGACGTTCCCGGCTTGGTCAGCCAGTGCATCAGGAAGTCCCGTTCCTTGAAGTCCGGCAGAAGCGACTGTCCGAGCTGGGGAGTGGCGAGGACGCCGAGCAGGGCGACGAGGCCGAACGCCGCATAGGTGGGGCGGGGGCTGGCGATCACCCGTCCCAGCAGCCCACCGTAGCCCCGCTTCAAGCGGCGCACGAGTACGACATCCTCGCGCCCCAGGGAGGCGTTTCGCAGCAGCATCAGGCTCAGCGCCGGGGTGACCGTCAGGGCGACGATCATCGAGGCGAACACCGCAAGCGCGTACGAGAACACGAGCGGTCTGAAGAAGGCGCCGGACAGGCCCTCCAGGAACAGCACCGGCACGACCGCGGCGACGTTGATCAGCGTCGCGTAGACAATCGCTCTGCGCACTTCGAGGGATGCGCCGAGGACCACCGACATCACCGACACGCCCTCGGGACGCTGTCGCAACCGCCGCCAGATATTCTCGACATCGATGATGGCGTCATCGACGACGACGCCGATGGCGATCACCAAGCCCGCGAGCACCATGACGTTGATGCCCTCGCCTCTCAAGGACAGCACAAGTCCCGCCGCCACGAGCGAGAGAGGGATCGAGACGAGGCTGATGACGGCCGTGCGCCACTCGAACAGGAAGGCCACCAGGATCAGGATCACCAAGAGGCAGCCGATCAGGAGCGCCGTGGTCAGGTTGTCGATTGCGGCCTCGATGAACGTGGCAGGCCGGAATATGCTCGCGTCGATCTCGATTCCGGCCAAGCCCGGCCGGAGCTTGTCGAGCGCTTCCTCGACGCCCCGTGTGACCTCGAGCGTGTTGGCCCCGGGGAACTTCTCGACGATGAGCATGATGCCCGGGCCGCCGTTGATGACCGCGTCGCCCACGAGCGGCGGGTTGCCGGTGACGACATCCGCGACGTCGGAGATGCGCACGCGACGTCCGTCGCCGGTCTGGAAGCTGACCCGACCCAGGTCCTCGGGCCCGAAGACCGGTAGGACGTGCTGGATGTTGAGCCGCTGATTGGGCGTCTCGACGAAGCCTCCCGTTCCCACGAGCGCTCCCGGCGAGTGCTTCAGGAGCGGCGCGTCCAGAGAATCGGCGGTGGCCTCGAGGACCTGGTCGACCGAGACGCCTTTTGCCTGCATGCGCTCGGGGTCGACGCGCACCTGCCGCTGCTCTTTGCGCTGACCCCAGATGGCGACGTTCGCGACGCCGGGCACCCGTAGCAGGCGCTGGCGGATGGTGTGACGGGCGATCGACGAGAGCTCGATGAGCGAGAGCGTCGAGGTCGACAGGCCGATCTTCATCGTGCGGCTGGTCGACGACAGCGGCTGCATCATGAACGGCGGCACGGCATACGTGGGCAGTGTGGGCGCCACCACGGCGAGTCGCTCCTGCACGAGCTGCCGCGCCTTCAGCAGATCCGCCCCGTGGTCAAAGATCAGATTGATCGACGAGAGCTGCTCGACCGAGTCGGACCGGATGATGTCGAGCCCGGGCACGCCGTTGAGCTGCTCCTCGAGCGGAACCGTGATGAGCTCCTCGACCTCGGCCGCCGAGAGCCCGATGGCCGGGGTCTGGACCTCCACCCGTGGGGGCGCGAACTCCGGGAACACGTCGATGGGTGTGTCGCGAAGCGCTGCCACGCCGAAGAACATCAACCCCGCCGCGAGGAACACGACGAGCGCCCGGAACCTGAGGCTCGTCTGGACGATCCAACGCATCATGGCCGGGGGCCCGTCCCGGGGATCATTTGCCGACCCCGAACTCCGCGCCGAAAAGCTCAGGGACGCCGACGCTCACGACCGCCGTCCCGACCGGTGGTCCGGCCGAGAGGACGGCGAGGTCGCCGTTGACTGCGTCGAGCCGGACAGGGGCGCGGACGAAAACGAGGGGTTCGGGGCTGGTGTACACCCAGGTCTTGCCGTCCGCCTCATACGTGACCGAGCCGTACGGGACGACCGTCGTGGCGGCCGTGCCGGTTGACGACCCAGGGGCAGCGCGAACGGGGGTGGTCTCGATGCCGAGACGCTCGGCGGCCCGTGCAGTCAGCCTGATGCGGCTCAGGGTCGTTCCCTCCACGGCCTCGACCTGGGCGGCCGGGTCGGTGGTGGCATCCTCGGAGGCCTCCGAGTCGGAGAAGAGGGCGAGCCCCCCGATCACGAAGAGCGCCACAACGAGAATCGCGACGGGAATCCATCGGGTCAGGTGACGCATGGGTCTCTCCTCGGACGTGGCCAGTGTCAGCTCGCTTGCGGATTGGGACGCGGTGACCCGGGCGGGTTGCCCAAACGCCCGTAGACGAACGGCACCAACACGAGGGTGAGCAGCGTCGATGTGACGAGGCCGCCCAGGATGACGACGGCCATCGGATGCAGGATCTCGAGCCCTGCGATGCTTCCGATCACGACGAACGGCACGCTGGCGACCGCGACCGCCGCCGTGCTCGTCAGGATCGGGACGAGCCGGTCACGGGCGCCGTGCGCGACGAGGCCTGGGCCGGTCGGCTCGCCCTCGTCTTCGAGACGCCGGTAGTGGGTGACAAGCAACAGCGCGTGGCGCACCGCGAGCGCGTAGACGGCGAAGAAGCCCGCCACGGCGCCGAGGCTCAAGTCGCCACCGGCGATGAGGGCCGCGACCAACCCGCCCACCACCGACAGGGGCAGCGCGACGAACAGCGCGGCCGCTACGAGCCAGCTCCCGGCGGCGGCCTGCAGAAGCAGGAACACTGCGATCGCCGAGGCGATGGCGAGGATCAGGAGGCGCTGGCTCACGGCGCCGTCGTCGGCCTCGTCGAGCACCTCGGCGTGGAACTCCTGCGGGAACGCCGCCTCCGCGAGCCGCGTCTCGACATCCCGTTTGACCGAGTCGAGGTTCCGCCCGTCCAGCTCGGCGGTGAGGTCGATGTACTGCGAGGCCGACTCGCGCCGGATCACAGTCGGACTGGGGGCGATCCGCACGTCGGCCACGTCGCCCAGCAGCATTCGGCCGCCGTTCGGCGTGTCGATCGGAATCTGGCGAATGCTGGTCGGGCTGTGGCGCGTCTCGGGCGTTCCGACGACGATGACGTCGAACACCTTCTGCTCCTCGAAGAGGCTACCCACGACGATGCCCGATACCAGTGTGGCCGCGGTCCGGCGGACGTCCCCCGGACTGATTCCGACGCGTCCGAGCGCCGCGAGGTCGGGTTCGATCTCGAACGCCGGCTCGTCGACCTGGGCCTCGACCTGTGGATCGACGACGCCTTGGATGTCGGCCAGGAGCCCGCGCACCTCGTCGGCCTTGCGACGGAGGGTTTGACGGTCCGTCCCGTAAAGACGCACCACCAGGGCCTCGTCCGCGCCGGTCAGCTGGTCGATGACGCCACCGCCGACGCTCCGACCCGAGCCGTCGTCCACCCTCGCAACGCTGCGGATCGACGCCGCGGAGTAAGTCATGATCTCGCGTCGCAGTCCCGGGTAGCCGTCGATCGCCTCGCGCACCGAGCCCACGGTGTCGTCGTAGTCGGCGTCCTCGTCGAGTGTCACCCAGAGTGCGCCGGAGTTGACCCCGACGATCTGATCGGCTCCGATGGCGCGCCCGACGTGGGCCCCGACATTGGCGACGCCGGCGAGTGAACGCAGTTCCTCGCCGATGCGCGCGGAGATTCTGTTCATCTCCGGGTGTGATGTACCGGGCGCGCCCTCGAGGCTGATGAGCAATTGCCGCTCCTTGAACTCGGGAAGCGAGGTCTGCCCGAGTCCGGTCATGGCGATGAAACCCCCCAGGGCCAGCACGCCCGCCGCAACGAACACCGCCCCGGGTGCGCGCGCGAGGCGGGAGAACACGGCGTCATACCGGGCCGTGAGCCACCGAGCGACAACCGGCTCGGCGCGCGTGCGCAGGCCGCGCCGCAGCAGCAGGCGCCCGAGCGCCGGGGTGACGGTGAGAGCGACGAGCATCGCTGCCCCGATCGCCAGCAGGTATGAGCCGACCAGCGGCATCAAGAACTCGCCGGGGCGTCCACCCAGCAGCAGCACCGGAACCGTGCTGAGCGCGATGATCAGTGTCGCGAAGACGAGTGGGCCGCGCACCTCCAGGGTGGCCTCGCGCACGGACGCGCCTACCGGGTCGTCGCCCGTGTCCCCATTTCGGCGCAGGCGTCGCCAGACGCTGTCGACACCGATCACGGCCTCGTCGACGACGACGACGACCCCGAGCGCGAGCCCCGCCAGGGCGAGCGCGTTGAGCGACGCGCCGAGCAGGTGGAGCACGAAGGCCGCCGTCACGAGGGACAGCACGATCGATATCAGCGCGGTGGCGACGGCGCGCCATTCGAGCGCGAAGGCGATGAGGATCAATGCCAAGAGGACGGCGCTGACGAGTGCCGTCAGGGTGACGTTGTCGATCGCGGTCTCGATGAAGGTCGCCGGGCGAAAGACGGTCGGGTCGACGTGGATGCCGACAAGACCGGGTCCCAGGTCATCCAGCGCCCGCTCAACCTCCCGCGACACCTCGAGCGTGCTCGCCCCGGGGAGCTTCTCGACGACCAGGAGCAGGCCGGGGCCATCGCCGATGACGGCGTCGCCGATGAGCGGTTGGTGATCGGCGACGACATTGCTGACGTCTGCGAGTCGCAGGGTGCCGCCCTCGACGCCGTCGACCGGCACCTTGGCCAGGTCCTCCGGTCGGGAGATCGGGAGGATGTGCTGCACCTGGAGCCGCTGGTTGGGGCTTTCGATGAAGCCGCCGCCGCCCGGGGTCGACGCCTCGAGGAACGACAGGGGCGAGACGATCTGCGCGTTGCCTGCGGTTCGCAGCACCTGGGTCAGCGAGACGCCCCGCTGTCGCAGACGCTCCGGCTGCACCTGGACTTGCAGCTGGTACTCCCGCTGGCCCCAGATCGCCACGTTGGCGACGCCCGAGACGCCGAGCAGGCGGGGTCGGATTGTCCAGCGGGCGAGGACCGACATGTCGACGAGCGAGACGTCCTGGGACGAAAGCCCGATCATCATGATGCGATTGGTCGACGATTGGGGCTGCAGCATGACCGGCGGTTGCGACACGTTCGGCAGGATGTTGGCTCGGGTCAGACGCTCCTGGACCAGTTGGCGGGCATCGAGCAGATCGGTGCCCCGCTCAAAGGTCAGGACGACTGAGGACAGCCCGGGCACCGACTCGGACCGGATCGTGTCGATCCCGGCGACGCCGTTCAGCAGTCCCTCTTCGAGCGGCACGGTGACCAACTGCTCCACCTCAGGGGCGGAGAGCCCGAGCGCCTCTGTCTGGACCTCGACGTGCGGCGGCGAGTACTCGGGAAGGACGTCGACCGGAGTGTTGCGAAGCTGCGCGACGCCCACCACGAGGAGCGCGGCGGCGGCCAGGACCACAAGCAGTCGGAACCTCAGACTCGACTCCACCACCCAACGCGTCATCACCGGTCTCCCGCGTGATCGCTCTCCACGATGGCGTCACGACACTCAACTCGTTTCCGCCCTCATGGTTTCAGCGCCAACGTACCGTTCCAATCCTCTCGTTCAACCTGGTCGAAAGTCGAGTTCTTGCATATGCTTACTGAACGAATGTCTTAATACGGCTCCCCAGAAAACCAGTGAGAACGAGGCTCAGACGGGGGAGGCTCGTCCCCTCCTGCGCCCGTCCGACGCGACCTGGCCGGGGTGCCTCGGCCGATCTGACTCGGCCGTTACGCGGCCGGTCCGGCGCTGCGCATCGACGAGACGGGTCGCGTGATCGAGCGCGGCGTCACGGGGAGAGGTTGCGGCCCGACGTCGATGTCGTCCTGATCCACGAGTTCCTGTTCGGCCCGTCTCCTGCCGCCTGCGCTCAGGGGGGCGCCACTCGACGGCCGGTTCGTCGAGCACGTCGTCGGTGCGGTCCCCCCGGTCTCAAGTCCGTGAACGGGAACTAGACTCGGCCGCGCATGGGGATCGAGGTACACCGGACGATCGCGGCTGTTGCCGACGAATGGGATGCGCTCGCGGACGAGGTCGTGGCGCCGCCGTTCATGCGTCCGGGATGGTTCACCGCGTGGGGTGAGGCATTCGCCGCCTCGGGTCTCACGATCGTGACCCTCACACGCAGCGGCCGCCTGGCGGCTGTTCTCCCGCTGATCGAGCGCCGCGGAGCGGGCCGGTCGGCCACCAACTTCCACAGCCCGAGATTCGACATCCTCGCGGCGGACGAGGCGGCCGTCCGCGATCTCGCGCAGGCGGTGTTCGCGCGGCGCCCCCGGAGCATGATCTTGAAGTTGGTCGATCCGGACGCCGCGTCGACGCAGCGATGGCTGGGCTGCGCCGTCGATGCCGGATACACGACGCGCGTCGAGACGATCCTCACGTCGCCGTTCATCGACACGACGGGCACATGGGAGGCCTATGAGGCTCGGATCGACACGAAGGTCAAGGCCGACCTGCGGCGACGTCGCCGGCGCATGGCGGATGAAGGCCAGATCGCGATCGAGGTCTGCGACGGCAGCGTCGATCTCGATGCGCTTCTCGAAGAGGGGTTCAGGGTGGAGGCCGCAGGGTGGAAGGGAGCGGCGGGAACGGCGATTGCAGCGCATCCGGCGACGCGGCGGTTCTACGGCCAGATCGCACGGTGGGCTGCTGAGCGCGGCTTGCTCAGATTGTGCTTCCTCCGGCTCGACGGTGTCGCGATCGCGTTCGAGTTCGACCTCGAGGCCGGTGGGGCCCACTACGCGTTGAAAGGGGGATATGACGAAGCGTTCCGGCGTTTCGCCCCGGCCAAGGTCCTGCGCATGGACCTCATCGAGCGGGCCTTCGCGCGGGACGTCGCCCGGTATGAGTTCTTGGGTGAGAACGAGCCCTACAAACGGGAGTGGGCCGATCAGGTGACGTCCATCGTGGTCGCCCAGGCGTTCAGCCCATCGGTGTCCGGACGGATCGAGCGGCTCGCGAACAGCCATGGTCGGCCCCTGGCCAAGCGTGCGCTGGTCGCCGCGAGACGGCTGCGCGGGCACTTGCCGAGCGAGCGGTCCGGCTGATCATTCGACGATCAAGCCGCCTCGTCCGGGGCGTGTACACGGCTCGCCTCGACCGGGACGGTCATGCCGTCGCTCACCATGCCATCGCTCACCATGACCCAGGCGAGCTTGGCGCGGATCCCGTCCTCGATGCCGACGCGGGGCGCCCAGTCGAGATCCACCGACGCCGCCGAGGTGTCGGCCGCGGTCCGCGTGACGTCCCCTGTCGCGACCGGCGCGAACACGATGTCGAGTGAGCGGCCGCTGATCTCCTCGAAGATCGCGATCGCCTCCTTGAGCGAGACCTCGCTCCCGCCGCCGATGTTGTAGGCAGCCCCGGGCACCCCGTGCTCCATCGCGGCGATGGTGGCGGCGACGGCGTCGGACACGTACGTGACATCACGCGACTGCTCTCCTGAGCCGAGCACCCTGAACGTGCCTTCGGCGGCCAGCGCCATCGCGATCCGGGTGTACGCCATGTCTGGTCGCTGGCGGGGTCCGTAGACGGTGAAGTACCGCATCGCCACGGCATCGAGGCCCGCGGATGCCGCATAGGCCCCCGCCAGGTGCTCGCACGTCAGCTTGGTGACGCCGTAGGGCGAGATCGGCAGCGGCCGCGCGTCCTCACGGGTGGGGTAGCGCTCGGCGTTGCCGTAGACCGACGACGACGACGCCCACACCACGCGGATTCCCGCCCGCGACGCCGCCTCGAACAGGCGTTGCGTCGCGATGATGTTGTCGTTGGCGTACCGGGCGAACGTGGCGCCGAAGCTCCCGCGGACGCCAGGCTGCGCGGCGAGGTGGAAGACCCCGTCGCATCCCACGACCACCTCGTCGAGCGGTACCTCCGCCAGGTCGGCCTCGACCAGCTCAACATCGTCCCTGCTGCGCAGGGAGGCGATGTTTCGCTCCTTGACCGACCGGTCGTAGTAGTCGGTGAACGCGTCGACGCCCACGATCGAGTCGCCGCGCGCGATCAGCGCCTCGCAGAGATGCGAGCCGATGAACCCCGCGCATCCGGTGACGACAAACCGGCTCACAGCCCGATCCCCGCTGCAGGTGCGCCGGCCAGGCGGGGCGCGCTCACTCGCCATCCCCGTCGCGCGCAGGGCTGCTCGGATGCGTCCTCGACTTTGCAGGGGTCTTTCGCACGGGCTTCGTCTGGGGGGGATGGGTGACCGGGCGCGCTTTCGGCATCTCGCCGAACGGGTACTCGGTCGCCGGCTCGACCGGCCTCGGCGGATCGCCCACCGGTGTCTCATCGACCGGCGGCTTGTACGCGGGTACGGTCTCCGCGGTCATGCCCGCCGCGTTCTTCTGGCCCCGGACGTCGCCGTCAGGCAGGTCCCTGGCCGGTGCCCCATCGACCGGCTGCCCGCTCGGGGGCAGGTCGCCGGAATCCGGCTGGCCCTCGCGCCCGCCGTCGACCCGATGCTCGTTGCGGAGCGTCCCGCCCGCCAGCCGGCGCTCCGTGTCGTCCATCGCCGGCGTTGAAAGCGTGGGGTCCTGCACCGCCGACGCCTCGTCACCCGCCGTCGCGTCGTTCGGCGTCTCATCTCGGAAACGCATCTCGTCCACGGGCTGCTCCGGAACGGGCGCTTCGTCTCTCGGGGGCGCAAATGCGGGCGCCTCATCCACTCCGAGCTCGTGCGCGATGTCATCGTCCCTCGGCTCCACGCGCTCCGGCACGACGGGTCGCGGGGGCTGCTCGCGTACCGAAGCATCGACCACAGGATCCTCGTGAACGAGCGGGGGCTCCACGCGCAACGCGCCCCCTGGTCCAGCGGTTCCCTTCGCGGCCGATTGGGGCTCTGCCTCGCTCGTCGCCGGCGACGGAATGCGCCGCAATTGCCGTGACGCGAAGCCCGTTCCTCTCAGCCGCCGACCGCTCAGCCGACCGAGTCCGGGAATGGTGCGTGCGCCGACGAATACGGTGCCGATGATCCGAGCGCTGACGGCGCGGACGTCGTCTCCGACGCGTATCACGCTGTCGGTCGCCGTCGCGCCCTGCTCGGCGACGATCAGCGTGCCGTCCGTCTGCTCCGCCCACACCAACGCGTCCGAGGAGCGCTCCAGCGCGGGCGGGGCGATCAGCACGATCTCGCATTCGGACTCGAGGCTCTGCACGATCTCGCGCACGCGGCGGGGGTCGAGGCGACGGTGGGCGCCGTCGGGGGCACCCGCGGGGATCACCGTCAGGCCCGTTCCGCGCACGACACCGAGGACGTCCGGATCGCCGCGGCCTCCGTCGTCGCCGCGCACGAAATCCGAAAGACCGGAATGACTCGACAGCCGGAACAGGCGGGTGACGTCGGCGCGGTCCGGATCGGCGTCGACCACCATGACACGCAGATCCGGCGCGGCGAGGGCGGTCGCCAGGTTGGCGGCGATCGCGCCGCCGGGCCCGCCGTGCTCGGCGTCGAGCACCGCGATGCTCTTGACGACGCCGTCGCGAGCCAGGTACGAGATCTGGTCGGCGAGCCGGCGAACCTGGACCGTGGCCGAGGAGTCCGGCGCCGATTGCAGGACGAGATCCGACCGCATGTCCCCGCCGCCCAGCGTGCCGAGCACAGGGGCGCCGACTGCCCCGGCAAGTGACGGGGCATCATCGACGGTCCCCGACTTGCGCTCGCGCGCGACGACCACCGCGCCGCCCAGGGCCAGTCCGCATAGCGCGCCGAGGAGCACGAGCAACGGAATGCGCGGTGAGACGGGGCTCGTCGCCACCCTGGCCGGGTCCACGACCGAGAGGGTTCCCGGCACGCGCTGCGTGCCGAGCACGGTGCTGGCGGCATCGCGGAAGGTCCGCCGCTGGACCTCGGAGAACCCCGCGAAGGCATCTTGGCGCAGGAGCTCGGCGGCGAGCTCGGCGTCGCGCTGTGCCCCTTCGGTCGAGAGCGCGACCATTCGCTCACCAAGGCGTGTCGCGAACGTCTGAGCGCCTTCGGCGGTCGGCTGGCGCACCCTGATGGCGACCACACGCGTCACGTCGTTGGAGGTTGCGTTGACGTCCTCCGCGAGCTGATCGGGTGTCAAGACCAATCCAAGCTCGGACGCGACGGCCTGCAGTTGAGGCTGGCTCGTGGCGAGCTCCGAATACGTGCGGGCCAGAGCGCCGGACGCCTCGAGCGTGTTGAGGTCGGCGGCCGTAGGCCCCGTGAGCAGACGAACCGTGGATTCGTAGGTGGGCTCGATGAACGACGCAACCACGCGGGCGACGACTCCACCGGCGATCGCCACGGCCAGCAGGACGATCCACCATTTGCGAATGACCGCGATCAACGTCTTCTGTTCCATGAGCCCCTTCCCTAGGAATTGTTCAAGTCTAAACGCTCGGGCTTGGACCAAACAACGGTAGAGTTTCCCCGGAACGGTGCGCCCGAAACCTTCCGGTCACCCGCGTTTGACACGCGCCCAGACGTGTTCGCGCCGCCCCAATGCGAAATCTCGTAGGCCCCGGAGCGCGGCCAGGTTCATGCGGCAGAAGTAGAAGGGCAGGTACAGGATGCGACTGCGCCGGCCCGCCCGCTCGCGCGCCCAGCCCGCGAGGGCCGCGACGTAGAAGAGCGCCTGAACGACGAGGGCGGGGGTCGCCCACCAACGGCGTCGGACCAGCGGGATGTTCAGGACGGCGGTGGTCACGAGCGCCCACGGGACGAGTGGACGCAGCCCCTTGTGCGAGACCAGTTGCCAGGCCAGGCGCGGGTTACGGCGGACGAGCGTGGGCATCAGCGCGACGAGCGCCTGGAACCGGCCGGCCACGAGGCGGCTTCGGCGGGTCGCCTCGTCCTTGACCGTCAACGACGCCCGCTCGAGCGAGACCGCTCGCGGCGCGTACACCACGCGCCAGCCGTCTGCGGCGGCGCTCACGGCCTGCACGAGATCCTCGTTCATCGTGCCGATCCGAGGTGGGCGGAAGGCCTCGCGCCTGAACGCGACGACCTCGCCCGCGGCCCCGACGGTGGATCCGATCGCGCTCTCCCAGGTCTTGATCTTCGACTCGTACCTCCAGTAGATGCCCTCCGCCCGGTCGAGCTCGCGTCCGGAGCCGTCGTCGATCGCCTTGCGTCCTGCGACGACGCCGACGGCGGGGTCGGCGAACGGCGCGACAAGCTCGCTGATGGTCTGGGGGAGGTACCGGTTGTTCGCGTCGCTGAACACGAGCACCGCTCCCGTCGCCGCGTCGGTGGCGCGCACCATCGCCGCGAGCTTGCCGCGCCGCTCGGGTTCGTGCAGCACGCGCACACCCGGGATCGTCGAGGCCAGCTCCGCGGTCCGGTCGTCCGATCCGTCGGCCGCGACGACCACCTCCAGAAGCTCGGCCGGGTAGTCGGCCGCGAGCGCGTTCTCGAGGCGGGCGAGGATCTCGTCCTGCTCATTGAACGCGGCGATGATCAGCGTGACACGCGGACGGAATGCGGGATCCAGGTGAACCGGCCGCGGGCGCAGCCGCGCCCACGTTGCGAGGATGGCGGGGTAGCCGGCAAACGTGTAAACGACCAGGGCGACAGCCCCGGCGAATGCGGCGATCACTGGCCGTCCCGCGTGCGGAGCGCGCGGCGCAGCGTCCGCCGAACCGGGCTGCGCGCCACGCGATCCGCGGTCGCGACGAGCGCCCGGCCCGCCGCGCCGCGCCCGACTCCGATCGACACGATGCCGTGGTCGTGGGTCGCGAACCGCACCTTGTACGGCTCGTCGCCCCGCAGGAATCGGTACTCGGTGGCCCCTTCCTCGAGCGCTACCCGGATCGTGTGGAGCCACAGCGCTCGGGCCACCTCGTAGTCCTCCCAGCCGGGCAGGCGCCCGTTCTGGTAGGCCGACTCCGCGTGAGCGAACCGGAAGCCGTGGTGCGCGGCGATCGCGCGACCGTCGACCTCGAGTCGCCACATGCGCAGCCACCCGCGCTCCAGCGCGGTCCGCGCGAAATCGCGGTGGAAGGACTGAGCCGCGAGGAACTCGGACTGCGGCCCCCAGCGGGCGCGGTGGAGCTCGAACAGCACGTCGAGGTCGTGTGGGAGCGATCCGGCGTCGGTGGTCATCACGTAGGTGTGGCCGTGCTCTCGTTCGAGCCTGCGCTCGATGCGGCGCATCTTGGCCCGCCGCTTGGCGTTCCACCCGGCGAGCAACTCGTCCCAGCTTGTCGCGGTCAGGGACATCACCGGGCTGGGCTCCCTCGCGAACGCCCGCCCGCCCAGCATTCCCTGCCAGGCGAAGTCGGCTTGGAGACGCTCCAACGCCACCACCGTCAGGCCGGCGGCCGCCACTGCCGCCATGATCGATTGGGAGACCTCCGGCAGGTCCTCGGGGGCACAGACCGGGCCCTGCTGATCTGCGGGCCCGTGCCCGATGAGCCGTCCGACAGCAATTGGGCGTGATGCGAATCGGTACATCGGCACGATGCCCACGACGGTTCCGTCCGGCCGCGTGAGCGCGGCGATCGCGAGGCGGCGTCCCCGCCCGTAGTGCGCCCACCACGTCGCGGCCCATTCCCACGTCGCGAACACGTTGCCCGACGCCGACGCGAGCCTGGTCCACTCGGGTCGAAGCTCCTCGAGGGAGCCGACGATCGCGATCCCCAGGGACGTGGGGCGACCGCTTCGGGGTCGCTGCTTCGCGGCGGTCGTCGGAGGGTTCGCGCTCATGACGTCCGGGCTCGTGGCGGACTCGCGCGCACCACGTCCGGGCTCCCGTTCCCCGTCTGGCATCCGTGCGTCGACATCGTTTCCACGTTACCAAGTTCAGTGGCGTTCAGCCGACACCCGTGTTCGGGGGAGGCCCGCCGGGGCGTGTCTATAGTGAACCTCATGGCGTCTCCAGACCCATGCGACCCGCGAAGGACCTGGCAGTGGCCCCGGGCCCGCGCGGCCGTCCTCGGCCTGCTCGTCGCGCTCGCCCTGCCGCTTGGCATCGCCGCGTGCGGAGGCGGCGACACGGGCTCGACCGAACGCCTCGGTGCCAACGCCACTGCGGATGCGGACGCCGATCGCGTCGCGGGCAACGACGCCGGATGCCGCCGTCCCTACGCGGACGACAGCCCGTGGAACACTCCGATCGCGGAGACGCCCAAGTACGTCGATCGGGACATCGGCGTACGTGGGACCCTGACCTCGAGTCCGGAGCAGTACACATATCCCGTCTACTATGTGTCGAGTGCGACAAAGCGGCGGACCGTTGCCGTCAGCGGTTGGTTCTCAAACGTTGTCGACGGGGGCCGGCGGCTCGTCAACCAGCGGGCCGGGACCACGGAGCTGCCGATTCCCGACGCGGCGCAGGCCGCTGCCGGCAGCGATGCCCAGATCATCCTGATCGACCCGGCGACCGGTGACGAGT
>JBKKDD010000032.1:0-6347 GCA_046708705.1 Miltoncostaeaceae bacterium
TCTGCCATCAGTGCGCCGCCCCCACGGGGACGCGCTTGGCCCCGCCGGACGCCTCGGAGGCCTTCAGCTCGGCCACGTGGCGCACGAAGTTGGCGGCGGTGCCGATCGTGCTCTTGTAGTGGGGCACCTTGTAGAGCGGCCGCTTGAGTTCGGGGTGCAGGTCGGCGTACTCGCGCGCATCCTCCAGGCTGACGCCGGTCTCCTCCTGCACCCGCTCGATCTCCTGCTTGGCCTTGACCTTGGCCTCGCCCAGGGCCATCTGCACGCGGCTGTGGGCGTTGATCTCGCCCTCGCCGGAGGTCTCGACGGGCAGGTAGATGATGTCCTTGTACAGGTTGACGACGGCGGACTGCACGCCGTCGGACTGCGTGGAGGGCATGCACCCGAACGGCTTGAGCGACAGCACCATGTGGCACATGTCCTTGTTGGAGTAGTAGATGTTCTTCGCGACCTCCAGGTGCCCCTCGCCACCGCCGGCGCGGGAGTTGTAGAGCGGGTGGCCAAGGCGCTGCAGCTCGTACTGGTCGGTCAGCTCGTGCGGCACGCCGCCGAGCGCGTCGCGCAGGCGGTTCCACTCGCGCTTGAAGATCGCCTCGGCGACCGTCAGCTTCAAGTTCTTCTTGTTGGCCGTCCAGGAGCTCGCCATCTTCTTGTCGATGCGCCACGCCGACGGCATGGCCTCGTCCTCGGTGACCCCGGCGCGGTCGGTGTTCATCTGCTTGGCCTGGTGGATCATGTACATGATCCAGGTGCCGACCGGCTCCACCAGCACCTGGGCGCCCTCGCGCTCCAGGAACTTGAACATGTTGAAGTTGCCGTCGCCGTCGGTGGTCTGGGCCCAGAACTCGCCGGTGATCTTGACGAGCGGCTTGACCCGCGTGCGGTCGATCTCGACCGCGTCGATCTTGCGGCCCAGGTCCCGGAACGCGTTCTCGTAGCCGTCGCCGTAGAGCTGGTCCAAGAACTTCGCGACCATGTCGGCCTTGGAGCCCAGGGTCATCTTCATGAGCGCGCCGCTCTTGCCCTCGAGCCGGTAGGCCTCGCGGTTGCGGAAGATCTCCTCGAGCTCGTCCATGGCGGAGTCGATCGCGGTGTTGGTGGCACCCTCCTCGATTTCGAACGGGCGGGTCTGGTAGCCGACGTCGTTGACCAGGTCGCCCATGTTCATCGCGTTCAGGAGCGCCAGGAAGAAGTCCACGTTCATCTCGAGGCCGGCGCCGGCCTCGGACTGGCTGAGACCGCCGCTCTGCTGGAAGAGCATGACCCGGAAGCCGTCGAACCCGGAGTTGCGAAGGGCCAGCCGGTACTCGGCCTCGTACATGCCGAAGCGGCACGGCCCGCACGCGCCCGCGGTGATGAAGATGTGGTTGTCGATGATGTCCTGGCGCGCCATGCCCTGCGACTCGAGCTTCTGCAGGTGCTGCACGAGGTTGCCGACCGTGAAGTACGTCGGGTTGCACTGGCCGTTGTTGCCGTACTCCTTGCCGAGCTGGAACGCCGCGACATCAGGGGTGGCGAGCGGCTCGACGAGGTAGCCCAGGCCCGCGAGCGCACCGCGGATGAGCTGCTCGTGCTTCCAGGTCAGGCCGCCGAACAGGATGGTGGTGTGCTCGCGCTCGGCGCGGGTGAAGTCGCGCTCCACGGGCCGCTCGAAGCGCTCCTCGACGGGCAGCACGACCTTCATCTCGGCCATCAGCCGGGCGCGCTCGTCCTCCAGACGCTTGCGGATGATCTCCTCGACCGAGGGCTTGGGGGTCGCCTCCGCCGTCTCGATGGTCGGGGACTGGGGCTTCTCAACCGACATCGCTCACCTCACATGGCTCGACCGTGCGCCATTCGGCGCCGGTGGGTGACGGACACGGGCAGGCTCGGGCGCGACGGAGACGAGACATTCGAATCATCCGGCCCGCTCACCTCCCTCAGGCAGAGGCGGTGTCCGACATGCACGCGGTCACTGCCGATGCGAGTACTTCACGAACGTAAAGGTGAGCACCCCGGCGCTCAACTCGCAGCAACTACGTGCACGAGTTGGTGAGTTCTACGTATCTCTGAGACGTAGAAACCCGCAATTTACCTGCAAAGTCTTGCGGCAGGTACGGGCTCCAAATCACCGCCGACCAGACAACCTCCACCCTGTCACCATCAGGTTGTCGAGGTTGCGAGCGGCGTGCGCACGCGGCGCCGGGCGGCGACCTTGCGGTAGAGCGCCTCCACCTGCAGGGCGACCCCTGGCCAGTCGTAGCGCTCCAAGGCGACCTGCCGGCCGCTCACGGCCCACTCGTCGCGCAGCATGTGGTCGTCCAGCACCTCGCCGATCGCGACGGCCAGAGCGTCGGGATCGCGCATCGGGGTGAAGCGCCCGGGCGCCCCGTCACACAGCACGCGGCGAAAGCCGACGTTGTCGGCGCAGACGATCGGGGTCCCGCTCGCCAGGGCTTCGATCAGGATGACCCCGAACGACGCGAGCGTGCAGGGCGCCGCCAGCAGGGTCGCCTCGCGGTAGCGGCGCGGCAGCTCGTCGTGGATCAGCCCGAGCCACTCGATGCGGTCGGCGATGCCGAGCCGCCGGGCCAGACGGTCGTTGACCCCGCGCGTGGGACCGTCGCCTGCCACCTGGATGACGAAGTCGCGCCCCGACGCGGCGACCTGGGCGGCGGCGCGAAGTAGATCGCCGAGCGCGTTGCGCGGCTCCAGGCGGCCTACGAACAGGATGCGCGGCGGCCCGGGCGGGCGCGCGTCGCCGCCGGGCAGCGGGTGGAAGCGCGCGCAGTCGACGCCGTTGGGGATGACGTCGTACTCACCGGGGAACGCCCCGACCAGGCCCTGGACGCACGCCTGGGAGACCGCGATCCGACGGTCGAGCCGCGCGAGCACCCGGTTGAGGTACCGGTTGGCCAGGCGGTAGCCCCAGTGCTGTCCGCCTTCCACGTAGGTGTGGAACGTGCCGACTGTCACCGGCGCCTCCGACACCGCGGCCGCAAGCAGCGGCAGGACGGGGCCGATCAGCCCCTGCGAATGCACGACGTCGGCTCCCACCAACTCGCGGCGCATGGTGGGCCAGGGCATGCCGAGCGCAGTGCACCGCGCGATCGAGCCGTTGGACGGCACCGGCACGGCACGGCCGATGCGACGGGTCGCATAACCATGGTCGCGCTCGGCGTCGCGGTCGATCTCGCGCAGCCTGGCCGGCGACATGGCGTTGCCCGTCACAACCGTCACCTCGTGGCCCAGGGCGACCAGCTCCCGCGACAGGAAGTGCACGTGCTCCGAGATGCCGCCCAGCACCGGGTAGGCGTACTCGGCCACCATGCGGATGCGAAGCCCCCCGGCTGCCGGAGGACCCGCCGCGGCGGTGCTCGCGACCGAGCTCGGCACCGGTTGGAGTGCGCCTCGACTCGAAGTGGCGGGACCGGGCACCCGCTCAGGCTACAGGCCTGGTGCGGGCGCCCGTCACCTCACCGTCGCGTCAGGCGCGACGGTCCGCCGCCGACGTGGTGCCGGCCGCATCGATTGCGGTCGTCCGCAGCGTGACCGCCACCTTGCCGCCACGCGCGCGGACCATCCGGGCGAGCCGCGCGCGGCCGGCGTTGCTCAGGCGCACGACGAGGCGACCGACGCCGGGTGCGCTGCGCACCGCCAGACCCGTGCCGATCTGCGTTCGCCCCATGGCGAACGTCGCGCGCAGAGTGCAGCGGTCCGAGCAGCAGGCCGGTCACCGGTGCGCGAAGAAGCGGCGTCCCGGGCGCGGCTGCGTCCAGCAGCACGAGCTCGGGCGAGGCGCCGGCCGTGACGGTCAGGATCGCCTCGCCTCCCAGCACAGGCGCGGCGCCGAATGCGAGCGCGGCGACGGCGGCGGTGACCAGACACCGCACGGCGCTGGTGCATCCGGCCCTGCCGGGTGCGCCGATCGATCGGGGCGGCGGTGCCGGGTCAGCCCACCCATGAGACGACCTCGTCGAGATCCCGGCGGGGGCCGGGTTTGAAATGCTCGCCAAGCGTATGCGCTACGGGTATCAGCGCCACCTGCATGACGTCGTCGTAGGAGATCCCCAGGATGTCCGCGGCCTCGCGCTCGTGGAACAGGTGGACCGTCGTCCACGCGGTGCCCAGGCCACGCGCCCGCGCGGCGAGCATGAAGCTCCACGCCGCCGGCAAGATCGACCCGAACGCCGACGCCTGCTCCACGACCGGCACCCCCTCCGTCCGCGGGCTGACGCACGGCACGACGAGCACCGGCACCTCCCCCATGTGGTCGGCCAGGTACCGCGCGGACGCGCCGACCCTGGCCTGCGCCGCGCTGCGAGGCGCCGGCTCGGTCCGCGACGTCCCCACCCCGTCGGTGCGGTAGCGGTCGAAGCCGGCGCGGTAGAGCGCCCCGAGCGCCGCCCGCGCCTCGGGATCGCTCACCACCACGAACGACCACCGCTGCCGGTTGCCCCCCGACGGCGCCTGCAGCGCGAGCTCCAGGCACTCCCGCACGAGCTCCGGCGCGACCGGCCGCGCCAGGTCCAACCGCCGTCGCACCGCCCGCGTGGTCGCCAGTACCTGGTCAGCCGTCATCGGAGCATCCGTCATGCCCGCAGTCTCGCCGACCGAGACCCCCCTCCGCTACCGCCGCGCCGACCTACGGAGATGCCAGGCCCTTGCACAAAGATCGTTCCCTCAGCGAAGGCGGCCGCGGGAGGTCGTGATCAGAGTGGGCCGAACTCGGCGATCCAGAGGGAGACGGCCGAGCGGAGCTCGAATTGGTAGCGCAGGTGATGGGGCTCGGGTCGGTCGGCGGGGGTCCAGCGCAGGTGGCGGTCGCGGACGAAGATCTCGGCGTGGTCGGCGCCGCTTCGGCCGTCCAGGGCGAGGAGGTCGACGGCGGGGTTGTAGCCCAGCGGCAGGGTGACGAGCATCCGGCCGCCGTCGGGGCGCAGCAGCGAGCGGAGGTGACGGATGGCGCGCTCGGGCTTGGCGAGGTCGCGGTCGGCCTCGTCCCAGCCGACGTGCTCGAGCGTCGAGATGGCCAAGATGAAGTCGAGCGGCCGGTCGGTGACGATGTCAAGGACGTCCAGGTTCTCGACACTCGGGGCGCGCTCGTACTTGTCGACCACGCGGTGGCCCCCGGCGCGGTAGTTGCCCAAGACGTTGCCGACCTCCAGGCCGACGGCGCCCGGCCCGAACTCGTCGACGAAGCGCAGGGCGACCGGCAGCTCGATCGCCCGCTCGGTCAGCCAGGTGCGGTTGCGGCGGTGGTGGAGCGCCTGGTAGCAGTGACCGTGGTACTCGAAACCCTCGGTCTCACCGCCCAGCCGCCGGCGCGCGTACGTGGCGTGCCGCAGACCCCGCCGCGCGAGGCTGAGCGTCAGCCCGCCGAGCCCGAAGTCGCCGATGTAGCCGCGCAGGCGTGACAGGTTGACCACGGCCGACAGGCTACTCACGGTGGGCCCCGAGCTCGGATTCACCCGACCTGTGACGGAACTCGCCGCAGTGACGTAGGCACTTCAGACGACGGTACGACGACCCCGCGGAGGACGACGAGATGACCAGCAAGGCACGACGCGCACGGTGGGCCAAACCGGTGGCCGGAATCGCGCTGGTGGGGGTGCTGTCGGCGCTGCCGGCGCTTGCGGGGTGCGCGGGGGTCGACACCGCCAACGCGGCCGACGCCACGCTGGAGCGGTTCACGACCTGCGCCGCGCTGACCGACTATGCGCAGGGCAAGGCCCGCGAGATCGTCGGGCCGTACGGGCTCGGCGGCGGTGTCATCACGCTCGCGGCGCGCAGCGGCGGCGTGGAGGCCATGACCGCCCAGGCGTCGCCGAGCGCAGCGGCGTCCGATGCGGCCGGGAGCGGGGTCGCCGGCCAGGACTTCTCCACCACCAACGTCCAGGAGGCGGGGGTTGACGAACCGGACATCGTCAAGAGCGACGGCACGCGGGTCTTCGCGATCGCGCGCAACCGCCTCTATGCGATCGACGCGTCCGGGCCGGTGCCGCGGATCGCCGGCTCGCTGGCGCTCCCGGCCAACACCTACGCCCGCGACATGCTGCTGTCGGGCAACCGGCTGCTGGTGATGGGCGACGGGATGGTCGACGTCCGACCGCTGCCGGCGCCCGGCGCGCAGCCCCCGGCCGGGGGTGAGCCGGATCGCCTGATGCCGATCCAGCCGGGGATCGTCGGGCAGGGCGGATCACTGCTGATGCAGGTGGACGTGACCGACGCCGCCGCCATGCGCATCACCGAGACGCTCCAGACCGAGGCGCGCTACGTCAGCGCGCGGCTGACCGGCACGACCGCGCGCGTCGTCGTCGCGGCCGGCGGGCCGATGGGCATCGCGTTCACCTCCCCCTCCCAGCCCG
>JBKKDD010000033.1:0-2675 GCA_046708705.1 Miltoncostaeaceae bacterium
CTCGGTCCGGATGGGGCCATCTTCGTGGCCCAGAATGGCGGCTTCGCCTGGCACGAGCGGCCTGGCCCCGACGGCAAGATGGGACTCTTTCCCGGGGAGCGGCCCGAAGGATACATCGGCGGCCAGATCCAACGGGTGAGCGTTGACGGCAGTGAGGTCAGCACACTGTATTCCGAGTGCGACGGGACGCCGCTCAAGGGCCCCAACGACCTGGTCTTCGACAAAGAGGGTAACTTCTACTTCACCGACCACGGGAAGAACTACGGACACCAGCGGGACCGCACCGGCGTCTTCTACGCCGCTGCCGACGGCTCGATGATCCGGTAAATTATCTTCCCGATTGAAGGCCCCAACGGAATCGGCTTGAGCCCGGACGGCTCAGTGCTTTACGTTGCAGAGACGCCGACCGGCCGCGTCTGGGCATGCCCGATCTCAGGGCCCGGCGAGATCCAGGGACGGTATGTGCTCGGCGTCGTGCCGGGCGCCGCCCCACTCAATCTCGGCATGTGCGATTCGCTGTGCGTGGATGGCGAGGGCAACGTCATCGTGGCAACGCTGGTCAACGGCGGCGTGACTTCCATCTCACCGGACGGGGGCACGGTCGAACACACGCCGTGCCCCGACATCCTCACCACGAATGCCTGCTTCGGCGGTCGGGACTTGAGGACGCTCTACGTCACACTGAGCACGACCGGGAAACTGATTGCGTTCGACAACTGGCCGACGCAGGGGCTCGCGCTGAACTTCTAGAGGGTGAAGACGGTGTGCCACTCGCGGGCCGTCTCTCGGAAACCGGCGCGAACGAGTTCGGACATGATGCTGTCCGCGTGCGCGGCGCCGTAGATGAGCGTCACTTCCGTGGCTCCCGACTCAAGCACGCACCGCGCGGCCCTGTTGCTGCGCCAGTCGTTAAGCACCGTGTAGAGCCCGCGTGTGGTTGGGAGCCAACTGAGCAGCGTGAACACGCCGCTCATACTGACCGCGAGCAGGCCGCACTGGAGCGCGAGCGTGATCGACTTGGCCGCGAGCTCGTCGCCGTTGCCGGCCCGTTCGACGACTTGTTTGAGGATCTTCATGGCCGCTTCCTGGCGCCACATGCTCACGCCACGGCGGCGCAGCTCCTCAGCGAGCTCGCAGCACGTGACATCCGCGTTGCTCCAGGAGGGTCGTGGTTCGAGAGCCGAGCCCTGGAACGAGAGCCGGCCAAGGGATGCAAGTCCGGCGTACACCTCGCGCAGCTCCCGGAGAAACCGGTGCTGTGCGTCGCGGGCATGCTCCGGGTCATCGCTCGCCGCGCGTACGCCTTCGAAGAAGACGTGCTTCTGCCCCGCCAGCATCTCATTCAGGCGTTCGTAGTACCGGGCCTCGCCCAGGTGAGCTGTCAGCACGAGCGTGATCGTCCGCAGATCGCCCCGGTGGGCGAGGGTCACCACAGGTGTCTGAAGCGAGACCTTGCCGTTCGACCACTGCCTGCGCAGGGCGTCCATGCTAGAAGAGCGCGTTGAGGATCAAGATTGGCAGCAGGATGACGCCAATGACCACGCCAAGGACGAATACTCCGATTTTTCCCATGCGGACATCATCTCCGACCACCGCTTGCGAAGGGGACCGGAGACTGGAGGAGGGGATTGCAACACGCTCGCGTTCCGGGCTACGTGCCAGCCGGACCGACAAAGGTGATCGGCATTCCGAGCGCGCTCTGGCCGAGGGCCTGTTGGAGCTCGTCGGTCTTCCAGGCCATCACGTTGCCGCCGACCATGTCTCGGAAGATGCGTTCGAGGGGGCGGTTGCGCACGTAGGCGTGGGCACCGCACACACGCATCGCGCCCTGTGACACCTCCTCGCTCATCCGGCGGAGGGTATAGACGGTTCGTACGAGGTGGCGCGTGAACGCTTGGGCGTCGGGGAAGGGGGTGTCGAGGCGGCGCACGGTGTCGTAGAGGACGGTGCGCCCGGTCTCGAGCCAGTGCTCCATGTTGCCGATCCCCATCTGCGCCCACGCCTGGTCGGAGCGATACCCCGGCTGGACGCCGAGCGCGCCAGTCGCGCCGGCGAGGTAGCCGTGGCGCTGCTTCACGTAATCGGTGGTGAAGTCGAACGCCGCCTGGGCGAGACCGAGCCAGATCGCGAGGATGCCAAGCGCGCCGCGAGCGCGTTGCTGGGTCTCGGCGTTCGTTACCTGGCCCTGGGCCTCGAAAATCGCACGGAGGATCGGCTGGGGGACGACCAGCGCCTCTCCCTTCGGGATGCGAACGTTCTCGGCGACGACATCATGGCTGGCCGTGCCGCGCAGGCCCATGGCATCCCAGTTGTAGAGGAGCCGGAGACCGGGCGTGTCGAGCGTGGGAAAAGAGACGGCCATATCGGGAGGATTGCCCTCGCCGCGATCGATCATGCCGCCAAGTAGCGTGTACTTCGCTCCCTCGCTCATTGAGGCGAAGCCGGCCTTACCGCTAAACACGAGGTCGTCGCCGTCCTCGATCGCGGTGAAGCCAGAGCGGCGGTTGTCGAGCTCGCCGGTGGGAACGGAGCCGGGTCCGCAGATGAGGGCCCGGTTGCGGGCTATGTCTTCAAGGACGGCGTTGCGCCGGGGGAAGGGCGGAAACTGCACGAGGAACTGCGCCACGATGAGGTGCATGTTGAGCGCAACCGCCGTCGAGCCATCCCCGTATGCC
>JBKKDD010000034.1:0-18469 GCA_046708705.1 Miltoncostaeaceae bacterium
CCGGCCGCCGCGCCCAGATCGGCGGCGCGGGCGAGCATGTCGTCGGAGGAGGACGTCACGATCACCCGCGCGCCGGCCGCCCGCGCGATGTGCAGGGCGAACGTCGCCACGCCGCCGCCGATGCCCAGCACCAGCACGGTCTCGCCCGGGCGAAGCTGTGCGCGGCTGACAAGGGCCCGCCACGCCGTCAGCCCGGCCAGCGGCAGGGCCGCCGCCTCGTCCCACGAAAGGCGCTTGGGCTTGGGCATGACGTTCTCGGCCGGGATGCAGATCAGCTCGGCGTACGTGCCGTCGTCGGGCCCGCCGAGGATGCGGAACCCCGGCTGGGGGGCCGCCTCGCCGCCGCCCCAGCCGAGCGACGGGAAGATCACGACCTCGTCGCCCTCGGCCACGCCGCCGACGCCCGAGCCGAGCGACCGGATCACGCCGGCGCCGTCCGAGCCCGGGATGACTGGCAGGGGGGAGGGAGCGATGCCTTTGCGCAGGAACACGTCGCGCCGGTTCAGCGCCGCCGCGCGCAGCTCGACCACGACCTCGCCGGGTCCGGCGACCGGATCCGGGACGGTGGAAAGCGTCAGCACTTCGGGTGCACCGGTTTCAGTGAGCTGGATCGCGTTCATGGCACTCCTCGGGACGGGGACCGAGGTAGCGTACCCACGCCGCCGCCGCGCTGCCCTCGTGGAGGGCAGGCCCAGCGGACGCGCAAACCCGGATCAAAGCCACCTGACGGCGGCCAACCCAAGCCCCTCCCGTCATCCAGGGAGGCGGATCCCGCACCCGCGCGCGTCCGCAAAAAGCCCGCGGCGATTCCCGAAGGAATCGTTCAGAACCGTACGGCGCGAACGGCCTCGTGCCTACTAGCCGAAGGTCGGGGCTCGTCGGCCGGACGACCTAGCCGTTCGGGTGGGCTTCGTTTGGCTGTGCCGGATCAGGCGTCGCTCGGGCGGGTGGCCGCGAGCAGCGGGAACGGGTTGATGCGCTGTCCCGCGCGTTCCCAGGCGAATGTCGTCGTGCGGGTGCCGGTCCCGAGCAGTTGTCCCGCGACCACCACCGCGTCGTCACCGACACCGGCGGCGTACGAGGCGAGGCCGCTGTAGCCGATGCGGTCGCCGTCGGCGGTGACGATCCAGAACGCCATACCGGCGCTCTGCTCGGCCACGGTCGCCGCGTCGAGCGTGCCGGCGGTCGCCGCGACGACGCTCATGCCGGGCTCGGCGGCCAGCGTGACCGCGCACAGGAGCGGCTTGCCGAAGCATCCGGGGAGCCCAGGGCTCGCGAAGTCGTCCGCGTAACGGATGGGCGACGGTCCCGGGATCAGCGGGAACACGAAGCCCGCCAGCGTGGCCGTGCCGCCCGTGATCGGGTCGGCTCCGCGCTCCATGAGCGCCTCGGTCACGACGGGGGCGGTGCCGTTCCAGGTGACGACGCCCGGTGCGGGGAGGCCTGCGGGCGTGACGGGCGCCGCGACGGGCGCTGCCGGGCAGGCCGTGGCGACCTGCGCGTCCAGGGTGATCGAGGCGTCCGGGTTCCCGCCCAGGCGTGCGTAGAGGGTGCCGACGCCCACGGTCCAGTTGGCGTTCAGGTTGGTCGGGTCGTTGGCCGCGCCGACGGGCGCCCACTTCGAGCTGATCTCGGCGAGCGTGCGCCTGCCCTCGCCGACGTAGTTGCGGGCGAGCAGGTCGGCGGCGAACGTGATGGCCTCGGCGTCGCTCGCGAACGCGCGCCCGGGGCCGATACCGAACGCGTTATGGATCGTCTGCGCAGGCGGGTACGTCTGCAGGATCGTCTCGTGCCCTGCGATGGCGACGAGCGCCCGCGGGTCCAGGCCGACCGCCGCGGCGGCGTTGACGAACACGGCCCCCTGCCCGGTGAGCGGGCTGCCGGCGACTGCGAGCACGGCGTCGATGCCGGTCGCGTCGAGTGGCTGCACGCACACGAGCGCCTGCTTTGGGTCGCCCGCCGCGCCCGCGCCGATGCCCGCGCTGACCGCGAGACCGGCGACGGCGGTGACCGCGAGCATCGGTCGGAGTCGTCTCCCCATGATCTGGGGGTCAGTGTAACGCAGGTTTCGGCGACCCTTGGTGACGACGCGGTGACCAAGTGGATCCAGGCTCAGGAGCTGTACTCAAGGCGACGGAGGCCGGTCAGCGCAAGCGTGCCGGTCACCGCGACCAGGATCGCGAGGGCCAGGAGCGCCGGGCCCAACCGCGCCCACGTGATCCCCGACACCTGCGCCTGGCGGGAGCCCTCGAGCAGGAACGTGACCGGGTTCCAGTCGGCGACGTGCGACAGCCAGCCCCGCAGGGCGCTGCGCGGGGTATAGGCCACCGAGGTGAACACGGACATGAACACCACCACCTGCATGAGCGGCGATGCCTGCACGCTTTTGGTGCGCAGCGCCACGCTCATCGCCCACAACGACGCGACCGCGCAGAAGCCCCCCGCCAGCGCGTAGACGACCAGGGTGTCCACGACGCCGGGAAGCTCCACGCCGCCCAGGATCGCCGCGATGTACACCACCGTGGTGGTGAAGACGCTGCGTGCGACCGCGGCCAGCAAGGGCCCGGCCAAGAGCGCGAGTCGCGGCGCGGGGCTCGCCTGCAGCCGGTCGAAGAAGCCGCCCTCAAGGTCGCGCGCGAGCGTCATCCCGGAGTTGACCCCCGCGAAGCCGCCGCCCATGGTCGCGGCCATCGGCAGGGTGAACGCCAGGTAGCTCTCCCCGCCGAAGTCCGGCAGCGCGCCGATGCCGCGAAACGCGCCGGCCGTCGCCACCAGGATGAACAGGGGCATGACGAGCGAGGGGATGAACACCGACGGGATCCGGCGCACCAGCAGCAGGTGGCGTGCGGCGATACGCGCGCTGATCCCGAGTCCGCTCATCATGCGCCCTCGGTCGCCAGGCGGCGGCGGTAGGCAAGGGCCGAGGCGGTGACCGACAGCACCGCGAAGCCGAGCGCGAGCGCCAGGCCGATGAGCGTGGCCGAGGCCTGTCCGCCCGCGACGATCTGCTCGCGCATGCCCTCCACGATGTAGGAGATCGGGTTGGCGTCGGCGAGGGTCTTGTACCAGCCGGACATCGTCTCGCGCGGGAAGAACGCCGACGAGAAGAACAGCAGCACGAAGAACAGCGGGAACGTGCCCTGCACCGCCTCGCCCGACCCCGTGCGAAGCGCCAGGAGCACGCCGAGCCCGCCGATCGCCGCGGCCAGCAGGGCGGCGTACAACACCACGACGGCGACGCCGCTCACCCCGGCTTGCAGGCGCGCGCCGAACGCGATGGCGATCCCCAGGAACAGCATCCCCTGCAGCACCCCTTGGGCGACGCTGGCGCCGAGCCGTCCGGTCAGGATCGCCCACCGCGAGACGGGGGAGGCCACCAGTCGGTCGAAGAACCCGGACTCCATGTCGGCGGCGAACGCCGAGCCGGCGCCGGTGCCGGCGATCAGGACCCCCTGCAGGATCGAGCCTGCCACGGCGAAGTCCAGGAACCCGCGCACGGGCGGGAAGCCCGGCACCCGGCCAGGCGCGTCGCTGAACGAGCCGGTGAAGATCGCGAGCAGCGCGAGGGGGAAGAAGAGCGACGGAAACCACGCCTGCGGGATCCGGAGCGTGGTTTTGACCGACCGCCATGCCAAGGCGCGGGTTTGGCGCAGCGTCTCGCTCATTCGGTCTCGTCGGTCTCGTCGTCGCCGTGCAGGGAGCGACCGGTCCGTGCCAGGAACACGTCGTCCAACGACGGCTCGGCCAGGTCGAGCTTGGCGACCGCGACGCCGGCGTCGTCCAGCGCGCGGACCGCCGGCGCGAGGCCCGCGGCGCCGTCCGGCATCCTGATCGCGACGGTGCGTGACGAGCCCGCCAGGACGGTGCCGAGCCGGGCGAGCGCCGCTTCGGCCGGTACGCGCTGCTCGGGGTTGGCCAGTGTCACCGTCATGGTGGGGTCGCCGATGGATGCCTTGAGCTCGGCGGGCGTTCCCTGGGCGACGATCCGCCCCTGGTCGATGATCGCGATGCGACCGGCCAGCTGGTCGGCCTCCTCCAGGTACTGGGTCGTCAGGAAGACGGTCGTGCCGAGCTCGCGGTTGAGGCGGCGCACCTCCTCCCAGACGGTCAGGCGCGAGTGCGGGTCGAGGCCCGTGGTGGGCTCGTCCAGGAACAGCACCACCGGCTCGTGGACCAGGGAGAGCGCCAGGTCGAGCCGCCGGCGCATGCCACCGCTGTAGGTCCCGACGCGCCGGTCGGCGGCGTCGGCCAGCTCCACCTGCTCCAAAAGCGCGTTGGCACGGGCGCGTCCGTCGTGGCGGGAGAGGCCGTGCAGGACCGCCTGCAGGTGTAGCAGCTCCCGTCCCGTCATGTACGGGTCTATGGCGGCGTCTTGCAGCGCGACGCCGATGCGCCGCCGAACGGCCGAGGCGTCGTCCACCACGTCGTACCCGGCGACGCGGGCCGTTCCGCGTGTGGGCCGAAGCAGGGTCGTCAGGATCCGGATGATCGTGCTCTTGCCGGCGCCGTTGGGTCCGAGGAATCCGAAGACCTCGCCGTCGGCGACCTGCAGGTCGACCCCCGCGACGGCGCGCACGCCGCCCTTGAACTCCCGTTCGAGGCCCGTCGCCTCGATGGCATGCGCCACGCCCGCTCCTTCCGCTGATGGCGCCGTGGCTGTGACCGCGGTCGCTTGAACGCGTTTCGGCCTCCGGCCGAAGTGCCCACCCCGGCGCTGAGAGTTGCACACCCGGGCTTGTGCGTGCCCCCCGGCGCGTCGTCGCGCATGGGCAGGTTCGGACCCCTGCCCTTGTGCGCGTCGCACTTTGCCCTCACAATCGCGGGTGTGGGAACGACCTCCAAGTTCCGCCAAGCGGAGAAGCGGCTGACCGAGCTCGAGCAGGAGCTTGTCGACGCCGCGCGCAAGCACGACTTGGCGGCCGACGGCAACGAGCGCTCCGACGGGCACCACCACCCGGCCGAGGCCGCGAGCGACGCCGAGATGCGCGAGCACGACCTGCGGCTGCAGGGACGGCTGCGCGAGCGGATCGAGCAGATCGAGCGGGCGCGTGCCGCCATCGCCAACGGCACCTACGGCCGGTGCCTGTCGTGTGAGGGGCAGATCCCGGAGGGGCGGCTCAAGGCGGTGCCCGACGCGGAGCGCTGCGTGCCGTGCCAGACCCGGTTCGACCGCTTCCGCTGAGGGTGCGACATTGCTCTGCGTGCGGGGCCAGGATCGGTGAGACGCCGCCCGTGGTCTGTGGCGCGTGTGGCGCCGAGCATTGGCGTAACGCCAAGCCGTGCGCCGGCGGCCTCGTGGTGCGGGACGGCTCGTTGCTTTTGGTCAGGCGCGCGATCGAGCCGTGGCGCGGCTTTTGGGACATCCCGGGTGGGTTCTGCGAGCCAGACGAGCATCCCCGCGACACGGTGGTGCGGGAGGTCCGGGAGGAGGTTGGGCTCGACGTTGCGGTCACCGGGTTCCTGGGCATCTGGATGGACACCTACGGCGCGGATGACGACGCTGACACCACGATGAACTGCTACTTCCACGCGGTGCCCATCGACGCTCGGGCCGCGATGGTGGACCCGGCCGAGTCGAGGGAGGCCGCGTGGTTCTTACAGCACGATCTCCCGCGCGAACTCGCGTTCCCGCATCACTCGGGTCAGGTGATCGCGGCCTGGCGTGCGGCGTTAGTCTCGGCGAGCGCGGGCTCGGGCGACGCCGGGGTCTGAGGCCCGCCGGTCGGCGCAGTGACCCAAGGGCGGGCGATCAGCCAGGCGACGGCGACGCCACAGGTCCACAGGAGTGCCGCGATCGTGACGTGGACCTGCACGACCTCCCATGGCAGGCGGTTGCGGTACTGGTACTCGCCGACGGCGACTTGAAGCGCCAGAAGCGGCACGAACACCGACGCCAGGCGCAAGGTCAGGGGATCGCGTGGGCGGCGTCGGGCGAGCCAGATGCCGAGCGCGAGCGCGAGCACGCTGAACGCGATCACGACCCGCACGTGGATCGCGACGGCGTCGGCCAGGTTGCCGAGGCGACGGATGACCTCGGGATCGCCGGAGTGCGGGCCCGCGGCGGTCACGAGCACGCCGGTCACGATTACCGCGCCCAGGGCCGTTAGCGCCACGGCGGCCAGCCGTCCGCGACCGCGATCGACGCCGCGGGTTCGGCCCTGCGCATGGTCGCGCGCGTGCAGGGCGAGCACCGTTCCCCCGGCCAGCGCCACGATCGACAGCAGGAAGTGGCTCGACACCAGCAGCGGATGCAGGTCGAAGACGACGGTCAGCCCGCCGAGCGGCCCCTGAAGCAGACCGGCGACGGCCGGGACCCGCGCCCACCGACGCAGCCGCCGCGGCGCCCCGGGCATCCGCACCGCCGCAATCCAGGCGGCGACTGCGACGAGCACCACGATCCCGGACAGGATGCGGTTGGAGAACTCGATCCAGGCATGCCCCGAGAGCGGCGGGACGACTTCGCCGTGACAGCCCGGCCAGTCCGGGCAGCCGAGGCCCGAATCCGTCAGGCGCACGAGCGCGCCGCTCGGAAAGATCACGACGAGTCCGACGAGCGACGCCATCGCGATCCGCATGAAGGCGTGCGGGCTCGGGCGCAGTCGGCGGGTGGCGCGGCTCATGGCCTCATCCTACGTCCAGACGCATGGACCGAACGTCCCAAATGTCGAGAGGACGGGCGTCGATCGGTACGATCGCCGGGACGTCCCGACTCAAGGAGGCCAGATGCCGACCGAGCTGATCCACACGATGATCCGGGTGCTCGATGAGGAGCGCTCGCTCGCGTTCTACACCGCGCTCGGGTTCGAGGAACGCGGCCGCAAGCGGGTCGGCGGGGACACCGCCACCGTGATCTTCCTGGCCCTGTCCGGCGACGGCGCGCGCCTCGAGTTGACGCTGAACGACGGCAGGACCGAGCCGTATGAGGTGGGCGAGGGCTACGGTCACATCGCGATCGTCGCCGACGGCGGCGTCGACGCGGAGCTCGCCCGGCTGGCGCCCCTCGGCGTCCAGCCCGAGAAGCCCCCATACGCGCCGTACCCCGGCGGCCCTCAGATCTGCTTCTTCCGCGACCCGGACGGCTACCGCATCGAAATGCTCGACCGGAACCCCGAAACGGAGCTCTGAGCCGCATCCACGATTGAACGACGGATTGAGGCTGAGCCCGAACCCGGATCCCGCGAAGTCGCCAGACGCCCGGCTTCGTTCCTCCGACCTTGACGCCGTTGCGACCCTGGGAACCGTTTCAGGGATGGGGGCCGGAATGGCCCCTCACGACGCAGAATCGTGAGCGATTGGGTGGGGGTCTCGTGGCTCCGGGTGTGCGGGTCTCGCCGGGGCGGTGGATCGGGCTCAGGCGGCTTGGCGGGCCTCGCAGCCGTGGCCTTTGCAGCGCTGGCAGACGACGGGCAGGAGGCCGAACGGGGAGGTCTCCATGATGCTGCGCTGACCCCAGCACCACGCGCACGCGACGAGGAGTGTGTCAGGCAGATCTGTGACGGAGCTTCGCGCGGCGAGCCAGTCGTGGTGCGAACGGTCCATGTGTGCCACCTCCGGTTCAGTGAGCCGCCCCGCTCATACGGGTCGGGTCCATGCAAATCAGGGTCGCATCGGATCCCGGTTTGTCGCATCGCCCGCTGGCCCGAACCCGGACGACGAGGCTTGGCCCGGATGTCGCGGACCCCTCCCTGGGGCGAGAATGCGTGGTCCCGGCTTTCGTCGAACGTCGAAAGCCAGGTACCCGGGCGACTCGTATCGTGATGTATGTCACGACAGGAGCTGGCCAATGTTGTTCACCGGATACCGCCCCGCGGGGTTCTTCGACGAGATGTTCGACGACGAGATCCAACCCCGCACCGCCTACGCGGACGTCGCCCGCGGCATGTCACGGATGTCGCGGGCGACGTTCACCGCACGCACGAAGCAGGTCGATCGCCACTACGCGGCCCAGGGCATCACGTTCGCCCACGGAGGTGACGAGCAGACCTTCCCGTTCGACCTGCTGCCGCGGGTCATCGACGCCGCCGAGTGGGGCACGGTGGAGGCCGGCCTGATCCAGCGGGTGCGCGCGCTGGACCTGTTCCTCGCCGACATCTACGGTCCGCGACGGGCCGTCGCCGACGGGATCGTCCCCAACGCGCTCATCGCCACCTGCAGCGGGTACCTGCGCGCGGTCGTCGGCCTGGAGCCCCCCGGGGGACGCCGGGTGTACATGGCGGGGGTCGACCTGGTGCGCGGCGACGACGGCGACTGGCGCGTCCTGGAGGACAACCTGCGCAACCCGTCCGGATTGTCCTACCTGCTGCAGAACCGCTCGTTCATGCGGCGGTTGATGCCCGAGGCCTTCGCCGCGCAGCGTGTCGCGCACGTCGGTCACGCCGCATTGATGTTGCGGGAGGCGCTGACCGCGATGTCCCCGTCCGGTGAGAGCGGCTGCGTGGCGGTCCTGTCGCCGGGGCCGTGGAACGCCGCGTACTCCGAGCACGCGTACCTGGCGCAGCAAATGGGCGCGGAGCTCGTCGAGGGACGTGACCTGGTGATGCGCAACCGCCGGGTGTGGCTGCGCACAACGACGGGGATGCGCCAGGTCGGCGTGATCTACCGCCGCATCGACGATGCGTACCTCGATCCCGCCTCGCTGCAGGGCGATTCCATGCTCGGGGTGTCGGGCCTGCTGCAGGCATACCGGGACGGCAACGTCGTCATCGCCAACGCCCCAGGCAACGGCGTGGCCGACGACAAGGCTGTCTACGTCTACGTGCCGGACCTGATTCGCTACTTCCTGAACGAGGAGCCGATCCTGCGGCAGGTGGCGACGTTCACCCTGACCCGCCGCGAGGACCTGGCCGAGGTGCTCGGCAACCTGGACCGGCTGGTGGTCAAGGCGGTCGACGGCGCGGGCGGGTACGGGATGATGATCGGACCGCACGCGACACCGGCCGAGCGCGATGCCTTCGCCGAGCGGATCCGCGAAAACCCGCGCGGTTACATCGCGCAGGAAGTCGTCAACCTCTCGCGGGCGCCGGTGTTCTTGGGCGGCGGCTTCACGGCCCGCCACGTCGACCTGAGACCGTTCGTGATGTTCGGTCGTGAGCTGGCCGTGGTGCCCGGCGGGCTCACCCGGGTGGCGTTGCGCGAAGGGTCGCTCGTGGTCAACTCCTCGCAGGGAGGCGGGAGCAAGGACACCTGGGTGGTCGGCCGCGACTGATGCTGGCGCGCATCGCCGAAGCCGTGTACTGGACCGCACGCGACATCGAGCGCGCCTCGGCGATCGCGCGGGCCCTCGAGATCAGCCACGCCACCTCGCTGGAGGGCGCGCTGCAGAACGGCGCCGGGCGCGGCAACGTCTGGGAGCCGGTCATCGGGATGGTGGGCGACCCGGTCGCGTTCGCGGCCACGCACCGTCGTACGGACGAGCGGAGCGTCACCTGGTACCTGACCCTGGACGAATCCAACCCCGACAGCGTGATGGCGTGCCTGGCGCGCGCCAGGACCCGGGTGCGCGCGATCAGGTCGCGTCTGCCCACAGAGGTGTTCGAGGCCATCGGCTCAGGCGAGATCACCACGCGCACCTGGACGGCGCGACGGCTCTCCCGTGAGGGCGTGTACGCCTTCTGCCACCAGATCCGCGGTCACGTCGCCGCGGTGGACGGGGCCGCCGATCGCGGCATGCGCCGCGACGAGCACTGGCAGTTCCTGCGCCTGGGTCGCCACCTGGAGCGCGCCGTGCAGACGGCCCGGCTGCTCAGCGTGTTCGCGGATCTGCAGACCGACCCGCCGCAGACCGCTCAGGGCATCGGCCACTGGCACACGCTGCTCAGGCTGGCGTCGTCGTACGAGGCCTACCTGCGTGTCGCACCCACTGGACGCGGTGCCGAGTCCGCGGCGACCTTTCTGCTCCTCGATCCGATGCTGCCGTCATCGGTCGGGTATTGCCTGACCGAGATCGCCGAGAGCTTCGCCGAGTTGCGGGCGCTCCACGTCGCGCCGGCCGATGCCGTGCCGAAGGCGGCGGTGTACGCGGCAACCCGAGCCGCCGCCGCGGCGGCACAGCCGGCGTCACCGCGCCGGCGCTTCGACCGGCTCGAGACCAGGTTGACAGAGATTCACGGGGCCGTCGCCTCGATCTTCCTACCAGAAGCGGAGTTCGCAGATGGACCCCTTTACACGCAGGCTGTTCGTCAAGCACAGAACTGAGTTCACGTACGCGGGCTCCGCGCGCGAGAGCGTCAACGAGATCAGACTGGGGCCACGGGACGGGCCGCGCCAGCGCATCGAGTACGCGCGCCTGTCGGTGACCCCGACCGCGGACGTCGCCGAGTCGATCGACTCGTGGGGCAACCTCGTCTGGTGGTGCCAGGTTGTCGACCCGCACGAACGGCTGATCATCGAGTCGGAATCGTCCGTCGTCACGACCGGGGCGACGCCGCTCGCCGCCGTCGACGACGTACCGGACAGTTGGGCCGCGGTCGGCAGCGACGGCTACCGCGACGAGCTGGCGGAGTTCCTGCCGCCGAGCGAGCTGGTCACCTGGTCCTTCGAGACGCAGCGCTTCCTGGACGCGCTCGCGGTCCCGCCCGGCCGTGGGGTGGCCGTCTGGGCGGCGGATCTCGCGGTCGCGCTCAACGCGTCGTTGATCTACGAGCGCGGCGCGACCGACGTGACCACGGCGGTGGACGGCGTCATCGCCTCGGGGCGTGGCGTGTGCCAAGACTTCGCCCATGTCTTCATCGCGCTCTGCCGGCTCAACGGCGTCGCGGCGCGGTATGTCAGCGGCTGGATGTACGAGGCCGCGCGCGAGGGGCCGGTCGAAAGCCACGCCTGGGCGGAGATCAACATCCCCGGCGTCGGCTGGGTCGAGGAGGATCCCACACATGTCGGCGAGGTCAGCGACCGCTACGTGCGCATCGCCTGCGGTCGCGACTACGCCGACGTGGTGCCGATCAAGGGCACGTACCTGGGCGGGCTGACGGAGTCCATGCGCGTCACCGTCGATCTGCGGGACTTGGACGCGTCGCTCGTGGTCTGATCCGGGCCACCCGTCCGTGGGCGGCCCGGACCCGACGCACTCACCGCATTACGGGATGATCACCCCGCGGCCCTGAATCTGGCCGTGGTGCAGGTCGTGGATGGCGGTGTTGATGTCATCCAGCTTGTACTCGGCCGCGTGCAGGTTGACGCGCCCCTGGCCTGCCATCGTCATCAGCTCCACCAGCTCGTTGTAGTTGCCGACGAGGCTGCCGACGACCGCGATCTCGCTGAAGATCATGTCGATGGCCGGCACCTCGATCATGCCGCCGTACCCGACGATCCAGTAGGTGCCGCCCTTCTTCAGCATCCCGATCGACTCCTGAATCGCGGTGCCCTCGCCGACGAAGTCGATGACGGCCTCGACGCCCTGCCCGTCCGTGAGCTCCAGCACCTGCGCGACGGCGTCGCCCTCGGAGCCGTTGCCCAGGTAGTGGGCGCCCCACCCGCTCGCCAACTCCAGCGCCGCCGGGTTGCGGTCGACGGCCACGATCTCCGTCGCGCACAGCTCCTTCAGGACCTGCACCGCGATGTGGCCGAGCCCCCCGACGCCGATGATGGCCGTGCGGGTCCCTGGATACAGGTGCTTGGCGGCTCGCTTGGCGGCCCGGTAGGCGGTGATGCCGGCATCGGCGTACGGCGCGATCGCCCTGGGTTCGAGGCCCTCGGGAAGCTTGATCACGGCCCGCTCACCGGTGCGCAGGTACTCGGCGAACCCGCCGTTCTGCGTGATGCCCGGAAACTGCAGGTTGATGCAGTGCATGTCCTCACCTGCCCGGCAGGCCCGGCAGAGACCGCACGTGATCACCGGGTGGACGATCACAGCGTCACCCGGCTTGAAAGCCGTCACGCCCGAGCCGACGTCCTCGACCCAGCCGGCGTTCTCGTGGCCGAGGATGTACGGCAGCTCCACCTCGACCTTCTCCTTCCACACGCCCTCGATGATGTGGAGGTCCGTGCGGCACAGGCCGGCGCCGCCGATGCGCACGATGACGTCCCCGGGCGCCTGGACCTCAGGAGCCGGCACGTCCTCAAGCGACAGATCCGCATCGTATGCGGGAAGAACCGCTGCTCTCATTGAGCCACCTCCGCGTGTTGCCAGGCCTCGAGCGTGTCGTAGCGCGCGGCCAGCAGTCCGGTGCAGAACTCGCTGTTGGCCATCAGGCTGACGCGCACCGAACGCGCGACCCGGATGTAATGGTCAAGGCCCTCCGCGTCGAGCGGTTCGCCTTGCGCCCCGGTAAAGACCGAGGCCTCGGGATCGACATCCATGTCGAGCTCGATACGGCGGCGCAGGTACTCGTGCCACTGGTCGGCGTCGATGCCGAGCGGCGGCGTTCCGTCCCCGAGCCGAAGCTCCAGGGCGCCCGCGGCGCCGAACGCGTCGCGTGCCGCCCGCAGGACCGGCTCCTGGCGCACCAGGAACGCCTTAAGCCGGAACTTGCGCCGCAGCTCCCCCAGCTCGCCATCGGCGTGCTCGGGAAACGTCTCGGTGAACGAGCGACCCGAGCGCACACCCTCGGCCACCGTCTCGCCAACGTGGTGGTCGACCAAGTCGATGCGCACCGTGCCGACCCCGTCCAGGGACGACACCGCCTGGTGCGCGTCGCTGACCATCATGTAGGCGAAGCTCGGCGAGCACCAGTACGTGGGCAGGCGCAGCGCCACCGACGCGTCGTCCCCGTCCACCGTGACCGACTGGACGAACGCGAGCTCCACGACGCTGCGGTCGAGCTCCGGGTCACGGACGTCCGCGAGGGCCGCCCAGACCAGATCGGCGCTGATCACGCGCCGACCTCCTCGGCCAGCGCTCCCGCCGCCTGCGGCCCGGGGCCGGTCGAGGCCGTCTCGGCGAACGCGTCGGCGGCGATCTTGGCGCCGTGCTCCTTGGGGTCGAGGCCGTACAGCTTGGCTGCGTTCAGGCCCAGGATCTTCTGCTTGGTCTCGACGTCGAGCTGCACGCCGACCTCGGACGCGATGTCGTCCGGGATCTGGAAGTCCACGAACTTCTCGATGAGCCATTTCGGGTGCCACAGAGCGTAGTCGGACCCGAACAGGAGCCGATCGGCGCCGAGCCAGAAGAGCAGCTCCGCCATGACCTGGCCGAAGTAGCGGGGGCGCGGGTGGATGAACGGCATGAGGACCGCGAGGCCGCCGTACACGTTCGGCTCCTGCACAGCGATCCAGCAGAAGTCCTCGGTACGCGGCATGCCGACGTGCTCGACGATGAAGTTGAGCTCGGGGAAGTTGGTCGCGGCGTGGTCGATGTCGGCGACGTCGAACGCGTCCTTGTTGAGCGGCCAGATCGTCGGCCCCTTGTGGACGTGGATGTTCGTGACGCCGAGCTCCTGGCATTTGGCCAGGTAGCGCTCCGCCATCGGGTCGGTCAGGCTCCAGCCGCGCGAGTCCCCACGCCACTCCGCGGTGTAAAGCTTGACGCCCTTGACCTTGTACTTCCCGACCTTCTCCTCGAACTCGGCCAGGCCGCGGTCGCCGTCGCGCGGATCCCACGCGCTGTTGAGGATGAAGCGGTCCGGGTGCTCGTTCTTGACGATCGCGTCCCGCTCGGTCGTGTTAAACCCGTTGACGTAGAAGTCGGTCAGGTAGGTCGGCTGCAGGATGCCCACGTCGACGTACCCGTCCACGAACATGTCCTGGTACATCGTCTCCTTGTCGTACTTCTCGTACTTCTCGCGAGGCCACACGTACTCCGCGGGCGATAGCCCGGAGTGGTAGTCGTAGAAACACGAGATGAAGCCCTTGCCGTACTCGTTCTTCTGGTTCTCAGGACTGCCGTCCCACCAATGGACGTGTCCGTCGACCACGAAGTACTCGTCCCCAGCGGCGCTGCGATACATGAAAGCCTCCGAAGTGGATAACAATTGTCACGAGGAACCTTCGCGATGGCGGGCGCCGCGCGCGCCCCGAAAACCGGGGTGTTTCTCCAGCATTTGAAATTCGTCCCCGCGCGACCTGGATGAACACGACGAGATGCCGGTGACGGTTTACAGGCACTAGCTCCGAGCGTAGGGTGCTGGCGATGGGCGAGGAGCAGCCCCGGACGCAGGTGACGAGGGAGCCCGCGACGGGCATGCGGGGCGGTGCGCTGCGGGCGATGATCGATTCCGGCCGCGAGGGTCCCAAGGATGTGCTGACATCCGTCAGTCGCGCGCTCGAGGTGTTGGAGGCGGTCGCGGCGTCGCCGCTTCCCCTGCCGGCCAAGGCTGTCGCGCAGCGGCTCGAGATCAGCCTGGGGACCACCTATCACGTCCTGCACACGCTCGAGCACGCGGGATACGTGGTGCGGGTGGGCCACGGGTGCTACGGGCTGGGCAGCAAAGTGGCGCGCTTGCACCGCCTGTTCTACGAGCAGTTCGACCTGGTCCCCACCGTGCGCCCCGTACTGGTCGATCTGGCAGAGCAGAGCAGTGAGGACTGCTACGTCGCGGTGTTCCGGGCGGGGGAGATGATCATCGTCGACATCGCCGAGGGCGTGGAAGAGGCCATGCACCTGCCTGGGGTCGATGTCGGCTTCTCGCGCGTGGCCCACACGACCGCGCTCGGCAAGGTGCTCCTGGCGGCAGCGCCCGAGCCCACGCTCGTCGACTACCTGGGCGCGCGCCGTCTGGAGCCCTACACCCGCCGGACGCTGGTGGAGCGGCGGCATCTCAAGCGCCATCTGGGCGCCGTGCGGGACCTCGGCATCGGCAAGGACCTGGAGGAGCTCTCCGACGGGTGCTGTTGCGTCGCCGTGCCGGTCATCGGGCCGCATGGCGAGTCCATCGCGTCGATCGGCCTGTCGTGCGCGTCGGATCGTTGGAGCCTCGAGCACGAGCGCTTGACGTTGCTGGTGCAGGAGGCGGGCGACCGCGCCTCGCTCGCGATGGGCGGCGGCCCCGCGGCGGGTCGCACGGCCTGACCGCATGACCTCGCGGATAAGGGCGCTTGGTTTGCAGGGGGTCTGAAACCGTTATGAACGCACGGGTTTCGGCTGTGGTGTATCAACCCGGCCGTTCGCGGGTCGATATGGGTGATGAGCCCTTTCGACAGCGAGGACCAGATGGACCGCACACCCGCGTTGCGCAGTGCCACGGCCAGCTTCATCGTCGTCGCCGTCGTGTTGCTCGTGCTTCACGCGCTCTTGGCGTAGCCGGGGCGACCTGACACGCTCGGGGCGTGCGCGTCCCGATCAGGCCCCGCCCGAATCCATCGCCCCTCGCGGCGCGGATGCGCGCGGATCGCCGTCGCCATACGGGTTCGGTGTCGACCCGAAGGATTCACCCTGCGGGTGCTCCCCCGCACCCGCCTGGCTCGGCGCCCGCACGCCCCGCATCCGCGATTGTCGGCGGATTCAGGCTCAGCCTCGCGGTCCTGCTGCTCGCGGGCGCCGGATCTGCGTCGGCGCACTCGACGCTGCAGAGCGCCGGGTCGGACGGGCAGGCCACGCTGCGACTTGACTTTTCGGCTCCGGTCGAGTCACGGTTCCTGCGCATCTGCGCCGGCGATTCGGTGCGACTCACGGCCATCGTCGATCCCGCCGACGCGCAGACCATCTTGGTGTCCCTGCCGTCGGAGCGCGTTTCGGAGCTTCGCTGGCGTGTCCTCTCACGCGACGGGCACGTGACCGAGGGGCGTTTGGATCCGGTCGTCGGCGATGGTGAGAGCACGGCGATCCGCGATCCCGTCTCGGTCGCGGCCGACGCGATCGTGGTTGCGGCGCTGCTCGGCCTGCTCGGGCTCGTGGCAGTGCGCTTCGGGGTGATCGCCCCCGCGTGGCAGAGCGGGGGGGTGCGGCCTCCCGGGGCGGGCTCGGCCATCGAGCGCTGGCAGTCCGCGCTGGACGCCTCGCTGCGACGCGGGTTGCGCGCCTGGTGGCGCGTCGTCGGGGCCATGATGGCCGCGGCCGCCGCCGGGCTCGTGCTCGCCGTGGTCGGACTGCTGCGCGAGCTCGACTCGTCCGACGTCGCCGCGCTGGTGGCGACGCACTGGGGCATTGCCTGGATGGTCCAGACAGCCGGTCTCGGCCTGGCCGCGGCCGTGGCCATCGCGTTCACGCGATCGTCCCACAGCACCGCGCCCGACCCGCCGCAGGGGTGGGGCGCCGCCGCCGCGATCCCGCTGGTGATCGGCGCGATCGCGATCTCGTGGGCCGGCCATGCCGCGTCGGGCACCGACCAGGCCATCGGGATCGGCACCGACGCGCTGCACCTGCTCGCGACCGGCGCGTGGCTCGGCGGGCTCGCGGGCCTGCTGGCCGTCGTGCGCCACGCCCGGCGGTGGCCGGACGCGGCCGACGCCACCCGCTTCCGAGCCGCGGTGGTGGTCAGGTTCTCGACGCTCGCCATCGTCTGCGTCGCCACGCTGACCGTCACCGGCGTCTACCGGTCGATCGCCGAGCTGACCGCGTGGAGCGACCTCGTGGACACCGGCTACGGGCAGGCGCTCCTGGTCAAGCTGATCGTGTTCGCGGTGCTCCTGATCGGCGGGGGCTACAACCGCCTGGTGTTGCATCCGCGGTTGGAGCGTGCGGCGCTCGGCCTGCGCGACGACGACGGGGGCGCCGGCCGGGCCCTTGGCGTCAGCGTTGCGGCCGAGCTCGCGGTGGCGGCCGTGCTGCTCGTCATCGTGGCGGTGCTGGTCAATCTTCCTCCGCCCTGATCGCGCGGGCCTTGTGCGCCGCGCGCTCCAGCACCTCCGTGGGCATGGCGCCGCTGACCAGCACGCGCTGCTCGAACACGAACGCCGGGATGGCCGAGATGCCCTGCGCCTGGGCCCACGCGGTCCAGCGGTCCACGGGCTCCGCGAACGCGCCGGACGACACCGCCTCCCGCCCGGCCTCGGGATCCAGGCCGACGTCGGCGACGCACGGGGCGAGCTCGTCCCACCCGGTGATGTCCCGGCCCTCGCGCCAGTAGGCGTCCATCACCCGCTCGTGCAGGAGCTCGTGCGCGTCGGCGCCCTGCGCCCGCGCCCACTCGGTCAGTTCCAGCGCCGTGCGGGTGTTGGGCACCCGCTCGGGGTGGGGGGCGAACGGCAGCCCGACCTCCTCGGCCATGGTCTGCACCGCGGACGCGAAGTGATCGCCGTAGCGCTCCGTCAGGACGGCCCGCGGGATCCCGTCGGCCGGGTATTCCGGATGCAGGTGGTAGGGCAACCACTCGACCTGGGCGCCCAACTGGCGCCGAAGCCACGTCACGCGCGCGCGGGCGACGTGGCAGAAGGGTCAGAGGTAGTCGCTGAAGACGGTGATTTGCAACGGGGCGTTCATGTCCATGCAACAATCCTACCCTGTTGCGCTGACGCCGAAACTCTCTTATTTCCAGGTGGTTTCTTACTGGGGGAGGGGGGGCCGCGGGCGGGAGGAAGGCCCGCCCAAAACGCAGAGAGGCGGGGAGGGGGCGGGAGGACTCCCCAAACGCGCGCGGATGACGAACACTGGGGATATGCAGTTGCTTCCTCGATCCCTCTCGCGTCGCGCGACCACGCTCGCCGTCGGCATCGCCGTCGCGCTGCTGGCTGTCGCCGCCCACGCCACCACGGCGTCCGCCGGGCTGCGCGTCACGGTGCGCTCGGGCGACACGCTCAGCACGATCGCGACCCGTCACGGCGTGAGCATCGGCGCGCTCGTCAGGGCCAACGGCCTGCGCAACGCCGACATGCTGTCGGTCGGCCGTGCCCTCCACGTGCCCACCGGAGGCGGCACAGGGGGGCAGGCCTCGTCGGGCGGCTACACGGTGCGCCGCGGGGACACCCTGAGCACCATCGCCACCCGATTCGGGGTGAGCGTCGGCGCGCTGGTTCGTGCCAACGGCCTGGGCAGCGCGCACACGATCATCGCCGGCACCCGTCTGAGGATCACCGGCGGCGCGGGTCCGGTCCGGCAGGCGACGTGGACCGGCGCGGGCTACACGGTGCGCTCCGGTGACACCCTGAGCGGCATCGCCGGACGCCTCGGCACCAGCGCCGCCACCCTGGCCCGGCTCAACGGGATCCGCAACCCGAACCTGCTCACGATCGGCAGGCGCATTCGCGTTCCGGGCGGCGGAGGCGCCGCCCCGGCAGGTTCCTCGCAGCGCCGCGTCACGGCGGCGTCGAACGGATGGGGCGCCCATCCGTCCAGGTCGTCGGTTGGGGCGATAATGGCCACCCACGCAGCCACTCATGGCGTCGATGTGGCCCTGGTCCGCGCGATCGGTTGGCAGGAGAGCGGGTGGTGGCAGGGTGCCCGCTCCATCACCGGCGCAATCGGCGTCATGCAACTGATGCCGGGGACCGCCGCCTGGATCGGGCCGGCGCTGCTCGGACGATCGATCGACCCGTATGCGGCGTCGGACAACATCGAGGCGGGCGTCGCCTACCTGGGCTACCTGCAGCGCCAGACCGGGTCGCGCGCGACGGCCATCGCCGCCTACTACCAGGGGCTCGGCTCGGTCACGAGCCGCGG
>JBKKDD010000035.1:0-15937 GCA_046708705.1 Miltoncostaeaceae bacterium
GCGTGCGCGGATGGGTCGAGCGGGTCGTGTTCTCGCACGAGGCCGCGTTTGCCACGCTCGGCGAGGGCGCACGCGTGGCCCGCGCCCATCGGTTGGGCGAGCGGCTGGCCCAGGTCCTGACCGCGCGCGCATCGGTGTGGCTCGAGATCGGCGACTTCGCGGCAGCCCGGCGTGATCGCATGGCGGCACGCCGTGCGCTCGCCGGCGCCGAGTCACTGGAACTCGATGCCCACGAGGCGGTGTACGAGATCAAGTCGGGGCACCATGCCCGCGCCGCTCGCCTGTGCCGCGACACGCTCGAGCGTCTCGGGGCGCGGGACGATCCGGTCCTGCGTTACCAGCTCCTGACCAACCTCGGAACCTGCCTGCTGTCGCTCGGCGACGCCGACGGTGCCGAGCGCGCGTACCGAAGCGGTGCGCAGGTCGCCGAGTCCGTTGGTCGTCTGGCGCTCGGGTTCGTCACGCAGGGGCTGGGAATGTCGGCGGTCCGCCGCGGCGACCTGCCCGAGGCGCTTCGGCGCTTCGACCGCTCCGAGGAGATCCTGCGCGAGACCGGCTGGCCACTCGGCGAGCATCACCTGGATCGCATCGAGGGCTTCATGACCCTCCGCCTGCTCGACGAGGCGCAGGAGTCCATCGACCGGGCCGTGGCGGATCTGCGGGGACCCGGCGGCGCGATGCTCCTGGCTGAGACGCTGCTGCACCGCGCCCGGCTCCTGATGTGGCGTGGCGAGACCGTCGCCGCGTCGTCCGCCGCGTCCGCCGCGTCGGAACTGCTTCGCCGTCAGCGCCGATCCGCGTACGCCGCGCTGGCCGAGATCCTGGGAGCGGAGGCGCGGCTGCGATCCGGCCGCGTCGACACGGACGATCTTCGCGGCGCGCGACTCGCGGCGCGCCGCCTGGATCGGGCGGGTTTCGGCGTCGAGAGCGTGGACGGCATGCTGGTCGTGGCGGCGCTGGCGCGACTGGCCGGCGCCGACGGTGTCGCCCGCCGTTCGCTGGTCGCGGCGGTCGCGCGCTGCCGGTCAGGCTCCGAGCTGATGCGGGTGACGGGCGCTGTCGCCGAGGCCAGGATCGCGGAGATCGACGGCGACGGCGCTGGGGTGCGCGCCGCCGCCCGGCGGGGGCTTCGCCGGCTCGAGCGGTTCCGCGCGACGCTGCCGACGACCGAGCTGCGCGCGCTGGCCGGGGCCCACGGCGTGGAGCTCGCCATGCTCGCCCTCACGTCCGTGCTCACGTCCGGTCGGCCGGGCGACGCGCTTGCCTGGATGGAGATGGGACGGGTGGCCGCCACGCGCCACGCGCCGCCTCGCTCCGACGATTCGGAGGTCATCGACACGTCGGCGCAGCTTCGCGAGGTGATCTCGGCGCAGCGCGTCGGGGTCGCGGCCTCGCTCGACGACCTGGAGCGCCTGCGGCAGGAGCAGCGGCGGCTCGAGACGCGGATCCTCCGCCGGCTGCGCACCATCGCGCCGGATGCCGGCGCGCCGGGTCGCGTGGCGAGGCCCGGGGAGATCCGTCGGGGACTCGGCGCTCATACGCTGATCGAGATCACCGAGGTCGCCGGGCGGCTCGTGGGGGTCACGATGAGCCGGACCGCGGGTGCCGTCCACGACCTGGGCCCCGCCAAGGGACCCGTCGACGAGGTCGCGACGATGCTGTTCGGGCTGCGACGGTTGATGCGCGCCCGCCCCGGGCCGGTGCGCGACGCCGCCGCCGACGGAATCGCCCATTCGCTGCGCAGGCTCGATGAGTGGTTGCTGCAGCCACTCGTCGAGACGATCTCAGGAGCGGCCTCGCTTGTTGTCGCGCCGTCGGCGTCGCTGTTCGCGGTCCCGTGGCACGCGCTGCCGTCGCTGGCCGGGCACGAGGTCGTCGTCACCCCCTCCGCCACGGTCTGGCTGCGCGCGGCCGAGCGGGTCGACACGGGACGCGGCGTTGTGCTGGTCGCGGGACCCGACCTCGACGGCGCCGAGCCCGAGGTGGCCGTGCTCGGGGGGTTGTATCCAAGGGCCCGCCGCCTGGTTCCGCCCGAGTCGTCGGTCCAGGACGTCGTGGCGGCGCTCGACGGGGCGGAACTCGCCCACCTCTCGTGCCACGGGACGTTCCGGTCCGACAACCCGAGCTTCTCGAGCCTCGAGCTCGCCGACGGGCCGATGACGGTGTTGGACCTGGAGCGGCTCGAGCGTGGACCGGGCGTCGTCGTCCTCGCCGCCTGCGATTCGGGCGTCTCCGAGGCGCTCCCCGGTGACGAGCTGCTGGGGCTGATGACCGCCCTGTTCGCGCTCGGCACCCGCACGGTCGTCGCCAGCTCGGTGCCGGTTCCCGACGTCGAGTCGACACCGTTGATGATCGCGCTGCACGAGCATCTGGCGCGCGGAGCCCCGATCGGCTCGGCGATGCGGGCGGCGCGCGCGGTCCTCGACACGGCGACCCCTGCGGGCCTGGTCGCGTCGCTCGCCTACGGGGTGTTCGGCGCGGGTGAGGTCACCGTCGGCGGGGTCTCGTAGGATCGCACTGTGGACCTTCGCCATCTCGTGACGTTCTGCGCCGTCGTGGACCGCGGATCGTTCTCGGCGGCGGCGGACGAGCTCGGCATCTCGCAGCCCGCGGTCTCGGCGCAGATCCGGATCCTGGAGGAGCGCGTGGGGCAGCGGCTCTTTGACCGCAACGGCCGGCGGGTGGGGGTGACCGAGGCTGGCCGCGTGCTCGAGGCGCACGCCCGGCGCATGATCGCGCTGGAGGGCGATCTGGAGCGCGCGATGGGAGAGGTGGGCGAGCGCGTCTCGGGGCGGCTGCAGCTGGGCTCGTCCACCGGGCCGGGCGAGGTTCTGCTGCCGCGACTGCTCGGGATGTTCCGCCGGGCGCACCCCGACGTGTCGGTCAGGTTGGTGGTCCACGATACGCAGACCATCTGCGAGCGCGTGCTGGACGGCGAACTGGAGCTCGGCGTCGTCGGCGCCGCGCGGGCGCATCGCGGACTGGAGTACGCGCCGTTCCTGCGCGACGAGCTGGTGGTGATCGCTCCGCCGGACCACGCTCTGGCGGGCCGGACGTCGATCGGGCTCGACGAGCTCGCCCGCCTGCCGCTCCTGATGCAGCAGCGCGGCTCGGGCGTGCGCGCGGTCCTGGAGGAGGCACTTCGCGCGGCGGGTCTGCGGCTGCAGGATCTTGACGTGGCGATGGAGCTGGGTCTGCAGCAATCCGTCAAGGCCGCGGTGCTGGACGGGCTCGGGATCACGGTGATCTCGCGGCTCACCGTCGAGCCCGAGGTGGCCGACGGCCGGTTGGTGGCGCTCGCAGTCGACGGGCACGAGCTGGCGCGGGCCTTCTCGGTCGTGCGCGCCGCAGGCAAAACGCCCACGCGCCTGACCAGCGCGTTCCTCGACTTTGCGCGCGGGCAGCTCGATGATGAATAAGCGATAGTTATCACAGCTATTCGCTACGCTTGGGATGTGAGCGCGGATTCCCATGAGCACTGCGACGTGCTCGTCGTGGGCTCCGGTGGCGCCGGCATGAGCGCGACGCTGGCCGCGCGGGCGGGCGGAGCGTCAGTCGTCGTCGTTACCAAATCGGCGCTCGGCGCCTCCAACACCGGTCGTGCGCAGGGCGGCATCCAGGCAGCGGTCGGCGATGGCGATACAGTCGCGTCGCATTTCGAGGACACCTTCGCCGCCGGTCACGGTGACGGGCTCCCCGAGCTGGTGCGCACGCTCGTGGCCGGCGGGCCCGAGGCGATCGACTGGCTGGCGTCACTTGGCGTCACGTTCAGTCGCGACGACGGTCGCTTCCGCGTGATCCGCTGTGGCGGGGCCAGCCGCGAACGCCTGTTGCAGGCGGGCGAGCGCACCGGCGCCGACATGGTGAAGGCGCTTCGGGCGGCCGTTCGCGGGAGCGGCGCCGACGTGCGTGAGTCCACGGCGCTGCAGGCGCTGGCTCCCGACGCCGGCCGCTGGCGCGCGACCTTGGCGGTCAAGGACGGCGGCACCCGCACGGTCTGCGCCGGCGCCGTGGTGCTGGCGGCGGGAGGTGGCCTGGCCGGTGAGGCGTCTGCGCTCGGAGTCGGCAGCACCAATCATCCGGACGCGACCCCCGAGGTACTCAACCTGGCGCTCGATTTGGGCGCCGAAGGCATCCACCTGGACTCGTGGCAGAAGCACCCCACGGGCTCGGTGTGGCCTGCGGCGCTGGCCGGGTACGCGTTGCCCGAGACCACGCGCGCCTACGGGGCGACGCTGCACGACGTCGACGGCGAGCGGTTCGTCGACGAGATGGCGCCGCGCGACGTCGTGTCCCAGGGCATCATCGACGCGGTCGACGCGGGGCGGGGCGTGACCGCCCCCAACGGGCGGGCAGCGGTCTGGCTCGACACCGCGGCGATCGACCGTGAGCGCGGAGCGGGGTTCACGCAAGACCGCCTTGCCTACGTCTACAGCCGCTATCTCAAGGCCGGCGTCGACATCACCCGTGAGCGGGTGCTCGTCTATCCCGTGTTGCATTACCGAAACGGAGGGCTCCTCATCGACGCAAATGGACAGACCACACTGGCGGGCGTGTACGCCTGCGGCGAGATCGCGGGGGGCGTGCACGGCACCAACCGCCTGATGGGCAACTCGCTGCTGGACACCGTGGTCTACGGGCGCAGAGCCGGCGGCGCCGCGGCGGAGCGCGTCCGATGAGCGCGCCCGAGTTCCTCTCCACGCCGGAGCGCGCGGCCAAGCCGCGCGAGGTCGGCCTAACGCACGTCATGGACAAGGGGCACACGCTCGAGCAGATCACCGGGCATTTCGCGGCGTGCGGCGACTACGTGGACATCGTCAAGCTGGGGTGGGGAACGTCGTATGTCACCCACAACCTGCGCGACAAGATCGCGCTCTACCGCGAGATCGGGCTGCCGGTGGTGCTCGGCGGGACGCTGCTCGAGGTCGCGCTGCAGCAGGGGCGGTTCGACGAGTGGCGTTCATGGGTGTCGGATCTCGGCCTGAGCCATGTCGAGGTGTCAGACGGGTCGATCACCCTGGAGCACGACGAGAAGCTGGGCTACATCGAGACGCTCGCGAAGGATTTCGTGGTGCTCTCGGAGGTGGGCTCCAAGGACACGAAGGCCGTCGTCGCCCCGTACCGTTGGGTGCAGATGATCACGGCCGAGCTCGCCGCCGGCGCGTGGAAGGTCATCACCGAGGCGCGGGAGTCCGGCAACGCCGGCCTGTACCGACCGGACGGCGAGATCCGCAGCGGGCTCGTCGACGAGATCGTCCACTCCATCGACCAGACCCGGCTCCTGTTCGAGGCGCCTCAGAAGCAGCAACAGGTCTGGTTCATCACAACGTTCGGGCCCAACGTCAACCTGGGCAACATCGCGCCCGAGGAGGTCATCCCCCTCGAGACGCTGCGCCTGGGCCTGCGCGCAGACACCCTGGGGATGTTCGACGACGTCTGAGCTCGCCCCGGTTCGCTCACGGGCGCGTGATCTGCCGGGTGGGAGTGGTGGCTCGGGGTACCCGTACCGGGAAAACGCCATGATGACGAACGGCTGCCACGCCGAATACGGCTCCCCAAGCGGCGGCGGCGACAACCTGGGCCGGTTCGTTGGGGCTGAGCCGGATTCGTCTGGCGACGGGTGCGTTGTCATCGGGAGTCAGTTCGACGTGGTCAGGGGACCTCGGCGAGGGCGAGCGCTGGGGCTTCGGATCCGAGGCGCGTGGCTTCGGATCCATCGGGTGCCCAGATGCCGCTGGTGCCCGCGGTGTCGTAGCTGCCGGACCGTCCGCTTGGCTGCGCGCCGATCACCCACATGCCGGTCTCGCGTGCGCGTGCAGCGAGATCTGCGGCGCGCCGTGTCTCGCTGCCGTGGGGAAACAGGGCTCCCACCGCGTAGACCGCGGCCCCGAGCGCACGGGTCGCCGCGGCGTGGTGGGGCTCGTTGGCCTCCAAGCACAGCGCGAGCCCGACCGCTCGGCCCGCGACGTCGATCACTCGGGCGCCGGGGCCGACCACGAACACCTCGGCCTCGGCTGGGTCCAACTCGCTCTTGGCGTACACGCCGGGCGGCACGTCGTCCGGCATCACGATCAGCATGCCTAGCATGAGACCGGTGGGTGTCGGCACGGGGCGCTGACGAGGGCGACGCATCCTGTCTCCGCAGACGCAGCGCGGAGCGGCGCCAGGCGCGGGTCATCGGGCGCGACGTGCAGATCGGGCCGTTCGCGGATCGCGGCCAGGTCATAGGCGGTCAGCGACAGCTCCGGGAATACGAGGAGATCGGCCCCGGCCTCGCGCACCAGGCGGGCCGCCTCAGCGACGTTCGCGGCGACGTCGAGCGGCGCGGGCATGACCTGGGCGGCGGCGATCGTGAGCATCGGTCCGGAGTCTACGAAGCGCGGCTGCCTGGCGAACGCGCCGTTGGGGTGGAAATATTCCGATACAGGTATATATTCACACCATGGCACGCGCAGCGACCACGACCGATGCATTCAACGCCGTGGCGGAGCCCCGGAGGCGCGAGATCCTCGACGTCCTCGCTGGCCGCGAGCTCCCCGTCAACGACGTCGTGCGCCGGCTCGGAATGGGCCAGCCCCAGGTGTCCAAGCACCTGCGGGTGCTGCGGGAGGTGGGGCTGGTCACCGCACGCGACGACGGACGGCAGCGGCTGTACCGCGTCAACGGCCCTGCGCTCAAGCCCATCCATGACTGGGTCAGAGGCTATGAGCGCTCGTGGTCGGAGCGGTTCGATCGACTGGACGACGTGCTGGACGAACTCACAGCAAGGGAGGCATGAGATGGCAACGGGGACGACTCGGGGATCGGCGACGGTCACGCTGCCGACGGACGAGCAGATCCTGATCACCAGGGAGTTCGCCGCTCCCAAGCACCTGGTCTGGACGGCGTGGACGACTCCCGAGCTGGTGCGCCGCTGGTGGAGCGCCGATTTCGGCGAGGTGACCGTCGCCGAGATCGACCTGCGGGTCGGCGGCAGGTGGCGCTACGTGTTGGTGACGAGCGACGGTTTCGAGGTGGGTTTCCACGGCGAGTACCGCGAGATCGTCCCGAACGAGCGGATCGTCTCGACCGAGGTGTTCGAGGGGATGCCCGACGGCCAGTCACTCAACACCCTCACGCTCACCGAGCACGACGGGCGGACCACCCTCACCGTCCTCGTGCAGCACGCCAGCAACGAGCACCGCGACGCGCACATCAACTCCGGGATGGAGACCGGCATGCAGAAGGTGATGGACTTTTTGGAGGACGTCGCGATCTCACTCGGCTGAGGGCAGACGCTACCGGCGGCATTTGGCGCGGACGGGGTGAGTCGCCATGATGCGCCGGATGCCGCCTCCGCGCCATGTGATCGTCGTTTCCATCGCGGGCCTGGTGATCGGCGTGGGGAACGCGAGCGCGGCGGAGGCCCCCGACCGGCCGATGGGCGCGGTGTTCGGTTGGGGCCCCGAGCTTCGCCAGCAGAACCTGCCGGCATGGCGGCCCAAGAAGAAGAACCCGTTCACGCCGGCCCAGTGGGCGCGCCAGGTCAACTCGATCATCCGCGTCGCCGGTCAGAACGGGTTCTGGTTCTCGGGCTCCACGGCCCTGCCGTTCGACCTGCCGATCAACAAGGTCGAGCCGAAGGTCGGCTGGTTCAACGCGCCGAACTACCTGCGCCACTACAACGAGACCGGCGTCAAATTCGACGTCAACTGGGAGCTTCGCGTCGCGAAGCTGGCCAAGGTCAAGAAGTGGCACACGTCCTGGAACATCAAGCTCAGGATCGCTGCGCGCCGCTACAACATGATCGGCCCGGGGTGGCAACGCGCCGCGCTGAGGGAGATCCGCAGGATCGTGCCGCGCTACCGCTTCGCGCCGTATCGCAGCTACTACACCGGCGTGGACGAGCCGATGATCTTCCCGCCGTTCGGTCCCGCCGCCAAAACGACCGCCGGCAAGCGCTTCGTCGCCGAGATCAAGCAGCGCTACGGTCAGCCCACGCCGCTCGCCGACGCCAAGCCGACCGACGATCCCGCCGAGGGCCTCAAGTGGCTCGCGTTCAACCGCTACACCGGCGAGAAGTACCTCGCCTACCGCGCGGAGCAGGCGCGGCTGATCAGGCAGCTCGACCCCAACGGCCTCGTCAGCCCCAACAGCTACGCCTGGATCGACGGGTTCATCCCCTGGGACTACACCGTGCTCGCCGATTTCGCCGACGTCGTCGAGCTGGACCCCTACACCTCATACGACGAGGTGCAGACCCCCGGGCGCGGCCGCTACAACCACGGCTTCGGCACCAAGCTGATGGCCGACCTGACCGGCAAGCGCATCCGCACGATCATCCAGGCCTTCCCCTACCGCGGGTACGACCCGCTGCCCGAGGACGTGTGGACATGGTCGACTCAGGCGCTTCGCGCGGGCGCAACCGATCTGACGCTCTACGCCGAGAACAACCCGCGCTCGCGACGGCCCAAGGTCTTCGCCGGGATGCTCGCGATCGCCAAGGCGCTCCGCGGGACGCGCTTGCCGGCGCCGCCCGTCGATCCCGCGCACGTGATCGTCTACGCCACCGCCAGCGAGGGGCAGGGCCAGCCGCTCAAGACGTTCGGGGAGCGTCCGCGGACCGTCGCCGACCAGCTCTACACCACCTATTCGGCGCTCGGCGAGCTCGCCCACTCGGCGTTCGTCTTCGACAGCGACACCCGCCTGGTCAGGGACCCGGCGCGGCTTGCCCGGGCGACGACCATGTGGCTTCCCCGTGGCGAGACGCTGGACCGCCCGTTCGTCGATGCGACGATCGCGTGGGTGCGAAACGGCGGCACGCTGATCGTGACCGACTCCGACGCATTCACCCGCGCACCCGACGGCTCGTCACTGGCGGACCTGCGCGACGTGCTGATCGGTGCCGACATCGCGCCCGCCGGCGGCGTCGCGATGACCGTGCCCGCGGGCGCCATCGCCCCGTCCCAACCTCCGCGTGCGCTCACGGTCCCCGTGGTGGGCGGGATCGCGGGGGCGTTCACCCGCGTGCCCTCGGGCGCCCAGGTCGTCGCGACCAACGCCGACGGCACGCCCGCCGCGATCCGCCGTCAGGTGGGCTCGGGCCAGGTGCTGGCGTTCGCGGCCGACGTGATGTTCCCCGGAACGCTCAACGCGCCGGGCGAGTTGGTCGCGCTCGTCACCGCCATCCAGACCTGGCGCGGCGCCGCGCTGGGCGTGCCGTCGTGGCGCTACGAGAGCCCGGGCAACCGGGCGCGGGGTCGGCTTCCGTGGCGCACCGCGGTGCGCCCGCTCTACTCGCCGCTACCGTAGGCGAAACTGCAGGCTCGTGGAGCCCAGCCGGGTGCCCGCGGCGTTGGACGCCGTTACGACCAGCGTGTAGGTCCGCCGCGGCAGCCTGCCGACGGGGATCCTGACCGAGAACCGTCCGCCCATGGTACGCGACGCGGTGACCGCCCGAAGCGCGTTCTGGGACTTGCCCCGCGGTCGCATCGCGACGCGCAGCCGAGCCGGGCCGCTGATGCGTCCCTGCACGGTCAGGTGGCCGCCCCTGCGCACGACCCGCAGCAGCTTGACCTTGGTGGGGGTCACGGTGACCGCGGTCGGGACCGCGACGACCGGGGCCGTGACCACGGGCACGATGACCGGCGCGCCGGTCGTGGCCATGGCCGCGGCGATGTCGAGCGCCCCGGCGCCGTAGTCGGTGTCGAACCCGGGGACGCCGCGGTCGTTCGCGGTGGCCGCGAGGAGTTGACGGACCCCGTCGACGGTCAGGTCGGGGCGGACCTGGCGGATCAGGGCGATCGCGGCGGCCACGTGCGGTGCGGCCATCGAGGAGCCGGAGTACAGACCGTAGCCGGCGCCAACCGTTGACGAGATGAACACCCCGGGCGCCGTCAGATCGGGCTTGCCGACCTGGAACGGTGTCCCGTCAGGCGCGGTCCAGTCGATCACCCCGCGGCTCGAGTTGACCGAGATCACCCCGGACTGCTCGAGCTGGCCGACCGCGATGCTCTCGGGATAGCTCGCGGGGTTGCCGATGGAGCCCGCCGTGTTGCCGGCGCCGAACACCGGGGCGATGCCCATCGCGACCCAGGTCTGGATCATCGGGCGAAACCACTCGTTGTTCGCGCCGGCGGCCGTCCACGAGTTGTTGATGACCGTCGGGTAGTCCGCGGTCGCCGGGTCGCCATCCGGGTCGGTCATCCACTGAGCCGCCGCCAGCAGCGTGCTGCCCGAGGCGGAGCCGTCGGCGCTCATCGCCTTGGCGACGATGACCGAGGCGCCGGGGGCGACGCCGATCTTGGCGCCGGTGATGTTGCGCGCGACCATCGTCCCGATTGTGTGGGAGCCGTGGCCGTTGTCGTCATACGGGGTGGGCTGCCCGCCGACGAAGTCCCGCCAGCCGGCGATCGCTCCCGCGAGCTCCGGGTTGGAGGGATCCACGCCCGTGTCGATGCTGCCGATTCGCATACCCGTTCCGGTCACCCCGTACTGGCTCCACACCTCGGGAGCACGCACCGCGCCGATGCCCCAGCTCTCCTGGCCCGATCCCGTCGTCGTGCCGGCGACGGTGACCTTCGGATCCAGATCGATCGCGGCGACCGCCGGGTCGCGCCGCAGCGCAGCGAGCTCGCGGGCGTCGATCGACGTGCCCACGGCGTTGACCAACCAGAACGAGCGCGCGGGGCCGCGGAGCTTGGCGCGCACACTGCCCTGGCTGTCGTCGGCGGTGCGCCGCAACTCGCGCAAGATCTCCGTGGGTCGCCGGTCGAGGTCCTGCGGGGCGATCTGGTCCGTGAGCGTGATCATCACGGGGACGGGGGTGGCGCTCATCGCGACCCTCGTGTCGACGTCCCGAGCGATGTCCGCGGCGCGTGCCGGCTCTGGGGTGGTCGACACGCAGGCGAGCGCAAGAAGAGTTGAGACGAGGGTCGCGACGAAGCGGCATCCATGCCGCGCCCCCGGACGATCCATGTCCGAGTTCATGCCTCACCTGTATCGGCCGACGGGTGGGCCGACGCATCACGCACCATGCGTGAGAGACTGCAAAACCTCGCATCAGACCAGGGAATGCGGCGCGCCTGCGACACACCGATATGCTTGGCGCATGCCGGTGTTCATCTGTCCAGGCTGCGGCCGTAGGACCTCGGGCGACCGCCACCACGGCCACCAGCCGCGTGGCTGCGCGTCGTGCGGGTTCGGGTTCCTGTTCGAGCTGCTCGACGACTACTACCCCAGCCCCAAGACCGCGCTCGTCGTCTGCGGTGGCGACCGCAAGATCCTCGCCGCCGGTCACGCCGCCACCGCGGTGACCGGCTACCAGGAGCGCGATCTGCTGGGCCACGACGTGGTGCAGCGACTGGAGCTGCAGTTTTCGGACGACAACCCGGCCGAGCGCAGCCTGGAGTGGGGCGTGCGGGTGATGGGCGTGGACTGCACGTTCCGGCCCAAGGGCGGTCAGGGCGAGCGCCCCGCGACCGCCGACTTCTTCCCGGCGTATGACGGCGACGGCGGCCTGCTGGTCGCGATCACGCCCAAGTGACCACTCTCGCGGGAGGCTGACGGGTGGAGCGTCGCATGCTCGGGCGCACGGGTCTCGAGCTCTCCGTCATCGGCCTCGGGACCTGGGTCTTCGGTGGCCGCTGGGGCGGCGCCGACGACGCGGACTCCGTCGCGGCCTGCCACGCGGCGCTCGACGCGGGCGTCAACTGGATCGACACGGCCGACATCTACGGTCAGCATCGGGCTGAGCGGATCGTCGGCAAGGTCCTGGCGGAGCGCGACGACGTCCTGGTCGCCACCAAGTGCGGGGTGGCATGGACGATGGAGCCCTCGTTTCGCATCTGGCGCGAGGCGAGCGCCGAGTACATCACCACGGCCGTCGATCGCAACCTCGCCGCGCTCGGCATCGACGCGATCGACCTCTACCAGGTGCACTGGCCGGTCAAAGGCGTCGCGGCCGAGGAGACGATGGGGGCGATGCTGGACCTCAAGCGGGCCGGCAAGATCCGGGCGATCGGGGTCTCCAACTACGGCGCCGACGACCTGGCCGCGGCCGGGGCAGCGGGGCCGCTCGACAGCTTCCAGGTCGGCTACCACCTGATGCGGCGTGAGATCGAGGCCGCCGAGCTTCCGTGGTGCGCCGCCAACGACGTCGGCGTGCTGGCCTACGGTCCGCTCGCGCATGGCCTTCTGACCGGCAAGATGACGGCGTCGACCACGTTCGCGGCCGACGATTGGCGCCATGACAGCGAGCTCTTCGCCGATGCGGCGTTCCCCGAGCGCATCGCCGTCACCGACGAGCTCGCGCGGATCGCCGACGCATCTGGCCGCGCGGGCGGGGTCGCCGAGCTGGCCGTCGCGTGGGTGCTGCGCCGGCCCGAGGTCACGTCGGCCATCATCGGCGCCCGCGACGCCCGACAGGCCACCGCGAACGCCGCGCTCGCGGCACGGCCGCTGGCCGACGACGAGGCCGACGCGATCGAGCAGGTCTTGGCGCGTCACCCCGATGCGTCACGGCACTACGGCCACGGCGAGCCGCCCGACGCCGTGGATCGTTAGCTGATCCCAGGCGACCGATTTGTTTGGATCGCGCGGGCGCATTGACTGCCGGCCGGGCCATCTGCCACCATTACCCTGAATGGCCACGCAGGGCCCACTACGTAGGAAGACGGATCTTCGCCCCAAGTCGGCGTTGTTCGGACCGACCCCCGGGGCCGTCGAGCCGGTCGACCGTGAGGCGTTTCTCAAGTCGCTCGACCACGCGCTGGACGCGGGTCGTCGCGGCCGCCGGTTCGTCACGCTGATCGTCGTCGACGTCCACGATCCCGTGACCGAGCCGGGTATCGCGAAGCTGTCGGCCATCGTCCGTCACATGATCCGCGAGACCGACGCCATGTGGCGCACGAGCGTGCGCTCTCTGACGGTGCTCTTGGCCGACGCCGACGGCCCCAGCGCCGAGCCCGCGGTCGCGCGGCTTCGGCTGCGGTTGCGCGCCGAGTCTCCGACGCCGCTGTCGATCGGACGCGCCACCGCCGCGCCCGGCGTCGACCCCATGACCCTCATCGACCTGGCCAAGTCCGACCGACGCACCGTGGAGCCCCTCCCCCGAGAGGAGTGACGTCGACGCCGTCGACCGGGGCCCGAAGACCGGTACAGAGACCGACCACGATCAGGATCGCGCCCGCGGCGTTCCGAGACAGTCCTCCCGCGGACGGCACGTATCGCGGACGGTTGTCCACTGGATACAACGGGTACTCACTCGGATGATTGGGGACCACATCGAGGAGGACGGGCAATGCGCGTCGGGATCGTCGGGGCGACTGGGCTGATCGGGCGGCGACTCGTCGCCGACCTGGCAGAGAGAGGCGACGAGGTCGTCCCGCTGGTGCGACGCGAAAGCGATCTGCCGGGGACGCGGCAGATCGTCTGGGACGGCGTCGGTGCGCTCCCCGACGGCGCGTTCACGGGGTGCGACGCCGTGATCAACATCGCGGGCAGCCCGATCGGCCGCCGGTGGAACGATGACATCAAGCGCGAGATCGTATCGAGTCGCGTCGACCTGACCGCGCGGGTCGTCGAGGCCCTCGGTCGCGACAAGGTCCCCGTGCTTGTCAACGCGAGCGCGGTCGGCTACTACGGCGACCGTGAGGCGGAGGCTGACGAGACGGCTCCCCAAGGGCGGGGATTCCTGGCCGACGTCTGCGCGCGCTGGGAGGCGGCCGCCCGCGGCGCGCAGACGCATGGCGCACGCGTCGTGATGACCCGCACCGGCATCGTGCTGTCGACTGACGGCGGGGCGCTCCCGCAGATGGTCACCCCCACCAAGGCGGGCCTGGGCGGGCCGATCGCCGGCGGCAAGCAGTGGTTTCCGTGGGTCCACATCGATGATGTCGCCGGGGTGGTCCTGCGCGCGCTCGATGACGCGACGATCAACGGCCCGATCAACGTGGTCTCACCGGGAATCGTGCGCCAGGGCGAGTTCGCAAGGGCGCTGGGTCACGCCGTGCACCGTCCGGCCGTGACCCCCACGCCCAAGCTCGCGCTCAGGGTGATGCTCGGCGAGGGCGCGCAGATCATCACCGAAGGACAGCACGCGGTTCCGCGGGCGGCCCTCGCCGCGGGCTACGCGTTCCGCCACGACACGGCCGCCGGGGCGTTGGCGGACCTGCTCGGGTAGGGCCTGTCGCGGAACTCCCTCTCGGTTGGCGGTTGCAAACCGTCGCCATACGGTGCCCGCGAGATCGCTGTTGCAACCAGCAGCAACGATGCTCGCGGACACCGTCGTGCTCGGTTTTCGCTCGCCACCCTTCGCGGGAGTTGTTTCTCGACAGTCCCGAAGCCCGGGCCGCGACGGCAGGGTCAGGCCGGGCGGTCCTCGGGAAAGAGGCGCTTCAGTTCGCCTTCGAGCACCAGCCAGGTCTCGCGCACGTAGGTCGTCGCGACGTGGTAGCGCGCCCCCGGCAGGCTCCGGGCCAGCTTGACCATGTCCTCGTTGGGCCGCCGCTGCTCCTGCAGGTCGGCCAGCATGTTGCGGTACTCGCCGATCATCTGGGCCATCTCGAAGTGCTGGACCATCTGCTGGTCCAGCAGCCGATCGACGATCGCGTACGGGTCGACTTCCGGTTCGCTGCTCACCGGCGCGATGCTACCCTCTCCCCACGCGGGGGATTAGCTCAGCTGGGAGAGCGCCGCCTTTGCAAGGCGGAGGTCGTCGGTTCGATCCCGTCATCCTCCATGAGTCAGAGATAGGGATCACGAGGCATCTCCCGGTTCTCATCGGACAAAGTGCCGCAGAAGCGAGCCGGGGCGGAATGACGTTCACGTTCAGGGAAAGCGTGACCAGCCGTGGGGCGGCGAGTCATCGTCTGGAAACTCGGGGAGGTGATCGTCAGAGAAGATGACCTGCGCCCGCGCCGCCGCGTCGAGGATCGCCTTGGCGTCGAGCTGAGAGCGCGTCAGTAGGATCTCCATCGCAGGCCATTCGCAGATTAGGGTGAGAGGGCCGGGTGCCGGCAACGGCCATACCCATTGCGCTTGGCGCCAGTGCCCACCACTGCCGCCGCCCCCGCCCGAAACCATGATCGGTCCGTCCGGTGGCCTGGGATGAGGGGGGTACCCGCCGGTGTTCGTCACCTTCGCACCGTCCGCGAACTCGATGCCCAGGCGCAGCATCTCCGGTGGAATGCCGCCTGCGCCGCCAGGGCGAAGATGCTGGTGATGGTGGAACAACATCGGGTCGAGCTCGTGGTGATCGCCGGCCGTCATCGTCACGACGTCGAACTCGAATCCGGCCGGGTACGCGCCGAGTCGGGAGATGCAGACGGCCACTCGCTCGCTCTGGGCCAGCACAAGCTCGATTCCCACGACTCCGGGCAGGGTGCCTTGCGGCCCCCCGCCCAGGGCGGCTGGCGGTAGCGCGGTGGCGCCGGGAGCTCTGGTTGGGGCGGTGCTTCGAAGAAGTCGCTCATGCGCGTGACGGTATCTCAGTCTGGTCGTGCCTCCGATGCGTCCAGAGCACGCAAGCGAGTCGCCAGCCGTCGTACGGGCGGGCGCCGCGCCCGCTCTGGTAGAAACGTCTGCGACCGTCGTCCAACCCGGGAGAAACCAACATGTCCGACACCATCCAGAGCCTCGGCCTTCTGAACCGGGGCGAGGATCCGGCCCTCGACGCGATCGTGCGGCTCGCTGGGGTCATCTCGGGCGGCATCGCCTCCGGTATCCACATCTTCGACGAGAAGACCCAGCACCGGATCGCCGGCCACAACGCGCCCGTCGCCCCGCATCCCCGCAGTGACGCGATGTGCCGCCTCGTGGTGGACTCGGGCGAGCGGATCGCGACCGCCGACGCCAGCGAAGAGGAGCGCTTCGACTACACGTCCTTCACGCAGGGTGACGAGCCGGGGGTCCGCATGTACGTCTCGACCCCGCTCCCGCTGGGCGGCGAGGTGGTCGG
>JBKKDD010000036.1:0-3778 GCA_046708705.1 Miltoncostaeaceae bacterium
GCCAGGAGCACCGCGCCTGCACACGTCAGCGTACGTGCGCATCGGAGTGCACTTGTCCGCCTCATGCTCGAAGCGGAGGGCGCCGGTCAACGAGGATCAACCGTGACGTGCAGTCTTTGAAGCCCTCTAACGGACTCGAACCGTTGACCCCCTCCTTACCATGGAGGTGCTCTACCAACTGAGCTAACTGGGCGTCTCACCGACCTGGTCGGTAGTGGGGAGGAGGGTTCGAACCTCCGTAGGCTGAGCCGACGATTTTACAGACCGTTCCCTTTGACCACTCGGGCATCCCCCCGCGCCGATGCAGGGTACTCGAACGCCGCGGGCGCCTCAAGCCCATCGCCCGGTCGGGGGCTGCGATGCCCCGAATCTCGGTTATGGTCGTCCCGTGAGCGTCGACAGCGCAGTGCTCGGAGGGCGATACCGCATGGAGGAGCTCATCGGCCGGGGCGGCATGGCCTCGGTCTGGCGGGCGACCGACGTCGTGCTGGAGCGCTCGGTGGCGGTCAAGCGCCTGCACGCGCGGCTGCACGACGATCCCGAGCTGGCGGAGCGGTTTCGGCGCGAGGGGCAGGCCGTGGCGAGGCTGTCGCACCCCAACCTTGTACGGCTGCTCGACCAGGGGCAGGAGGGAGACGAGCCGTTTCTCGTCTTCGAGCTGGTGGAGGGGCGCGACCTCAAGACGATGATCCGGCGGGAGGGCAGCCTTCCGGCCGCCGACGCCGCGGCGATCTGCGCCCAGGTGGCACGCGCCCTGGCCGCCGCGCACACGGCCGGGGTGGTCCACCGCGACATCAAGTCTCATAACGTGCTGGTCACCCCCGAGGGCACCGCCAAGCTCACCGACTTCGGCATCGCCCGGATCATCGAGGCCGAGGGCGTCAACCTGACGCGGACCGGCATCGTCATGGGCTCCAGCGACTATCTTGCTCCCGAGCAAGCAGAGGGCCGCGCGGTCGATGCTCGTGGCGATGTGTATTCCCTCGGTGTCGTGCTGTTCGAGGCGCTCACCGGGACGCTGCCCTTCCGCGGCGAGAACCCCGTGGCAGTCGCCACCAAGCACGTCTACGAGGCGCCGCCGGACCCACGCTCGGTGGTCGCGCAGATCCCGGCGCCGATCGCCACGGCGTGCCTCCGGGCGCTTGCCAAGCGACCGGCGGACCGGTTCGTCACGGCCCGGGCCTTCGCCGACGCGCTCGAGGGACATGACGCGGATCTGCCGATCATGGGCTACGTCGACGCGACGACCGGGCGGGTGCGCGCGGTCCGCCCGCGCCGGCGTCGCGCACGGGCACCGCTTCTCGCGGCCGTGGCGCTGATCGTCGCGGGAGGCGCGGGGTACGGGGCGTGGCAGGCCGGTCTTTTCGACGGGTCCGTGATCGGGGCCGATCCCGTTGCGGCCGCGGGGCTGCCGGCGACCGTCGCCGATTTCGATCCGCAAGGAGACGGCTCCGAGCGGCCCGACCTCGTGCCCAACGCGACCGACAAGAGCCCGGTCACCGCGTGGGCGACCGAGGGCTACGGCTCTGCGAGCCTCGGAGGGATCAAGGACGGGGTTGGACTGCGCATGACGCTGGCGAGCCCGGCGACCGTCACCTCGGTGCGACTGTCCTCGCCGACCCCGGGCGGGACCGTACAGATCCTTGGTCCCGAGGTCGACGCCGCGACGCCGCGCGCCGTGCTGGGCGAGGGCTCGCTGCCGAACGGCGAGGACGAGATCCCCGTCACCAGCTCGGCGCCGGTCTCCGAGATCGTCATATGGCTGACCGAGCTGCCGGACGCGGGCACCGGCGACCGGCGCTTCCGGGCATCCATCGGGGAGGTTGAGGTGCTGGGGGTGGCGAAGACGTAGCGGTGGATCCGTGGGCCAGGTCGCTTCGCGACTACGAGGAACGCCTGTCACGGCAGGGCGGGCGACGCCGCGAGCTCGCTCCTCGGACCCGAGAGCAGTACCTGGGCGACTGCAGGCGGGTCGCGCGCTGGCTTACGGCCCACGGCGTGGCCGGCCCTGACCGCGTCACGCCGTCGGCGCTCGGCGCGTGCTTTCGGGAGCTGGAATGGGCGCCGTCCACGCGCCGCCGGGCGGTCGTTGCGGTGCGCGACTGGCTGCAGCCGCTCTATCCGCCGAATCGCTCCCCCGCCGATCTGGTGGATCTGCCGAAGCTGGTCGACCGCCCGGTGCCGCGTCTCTCCCAGGACGAGGCCGCGAGGCTGGTGGATCGCGTCGGCGCCGGTGCCGCTGCGGCGGCGGGTGCCGTGACACACGCGCTCGCGCTCCGCAACCACGCGCTGGTGGAGGTTCTCTACGGCAGCGGCCTGCGCCGCCAGGAGGCCTGTGACCTGACGCTGGCGGGAGTCGACTTCGAGCACGAGATCCTGCGCGTCGTGGGAAAGGGCGGCAAGGCGCGGACCGTCCCGCTGACCGAGCCGGCCGTCGACGCCCTGCGGACCTGGCTCACCGACGGCCGCCCGCGGCTCACGCGGGGCAGGCACGAGCCGTCGGCGCGGGCGCGGGTGTTCGTCTCGCGCTCAGGCGAGCCACTGGACGGGAGCACCGTGTACCGCATCGTCGCGCGACAGTTACGCGGGTCCGGTCGGGCGGGCGGCCCGCACCTGTTGCGCCATGCGGCCGCCACGCACCTGCTCGAGGGGCCCGGCGGACGCGACGGGGCGCACCTGCGGGTCGTGCAGGAGGTGCTTGGCCACGGCAGCCTGGCGACGACGCAGCGCTACACCGGCGTGACGACACGCGCGATGCAGCAGGCGCTCAAGCGCGGGCATCCCCGCGGATGAACGTCGACACGGACGGATACTGGGCGCTGGTCGAGGGGTTCCTGGCGACGCGTGCGAGCGCGAATACCCGGTCCGCGTACCGGCGGGACCTGACGCTCCTGGCCGAGGCGCTCGGCGTGGACGGCGCCGATCGGCCGCCTGCGGCGTTCGGCGTCGAGGACGACCCGGTGGCGCGGGGAGCCGCCCAGGCGCTCGCGGCGATCCCGGCCGAGTGGTGGCAGGCGTGGCGGGACGGCCTGGAGGGAACCGGCGCGAGCCGCCGCCGCCGCGTGGCGGGTGTGCGGGCGTTCTGCAAGTGGTGGGCCCGGCTGTTCGCCCTGCAGAGCCCGGTCGGGGACCTGGCTCCGCCCGGGGGCGTCGCCGATGCGCATCGCGCCCTGGGGCGGGAGTTCGTCGCCTTGGATCAGTCCCAGGTGCGGGCGATGTGCGACGCGGCGGCGGCACTCGTCGGGCCGCTGGGCGCACGCACGCACGCCTTGATCGAGGTGCTGTACGGGCTCGGCCTGCGCGCGAGCGAGGCCGCCGCGCTCAACCTCTCGGATTGTCATCTGGACGATCCCGATGACCCGTTCGTGATCGTGCACGGCAAGGGCGCGCGCCAGCGTGCGGTCGCGGTGCCGGCGATCGCACTGGCGGCCGTCTGCGCGTATCTCGCGGTCGGGCGACCCGAGCTGCGCGCAGCAGACCGCAGGCCGCGACGTGATCAGACCCGGCACCGTGACGCGGACGCGGTCTTCCTGAGCGTCCGCGGTCGGCGGATCGGCCGCGCCGCGGTGTGGCAGGCCGTTCAGCAGGTGGCTGAGGCCGCGGGGCTCCTTGCCGAGGGGCAGCGCGTCTTCCCCCACGCCCTGCGCCACTCCTGCGGGACCCACTTGATCCAGGCCGGCGTCGATATCCGCTACGTCCAGGCCCATCTGGGCCACGCGAGCCCCGTCACCACCGAGATCTATACCCACGTCACCGCGGCCCACCTGCGCGAGGACTT
>JBKKDD010000037.1:0-12998 GCA_046708705.1 Miltoncostaeaceae bacterium
GCGGCACCTGCCCCGGCAGCCGCGCCCGCAGCGTCGACCGCAGAGCCCACGGCGCCTCCGGCGGCGGCGCGCCCAGCCGAGGGAGAACGCACCCCGCTGACCCGACTGCAGCGGACGGTCGCCAAGCGCATGGCGGAATCCAAACCGGGGGCCCCGCACTTCTACCTGCAGCGCGACGTCGACGTGACCGCCCTGATCGCGCTGCGCAAGGAGCTGGTGGCCGCGTCCCCAGAGGGGCAGGGGCCGTCGGTCAACGATCTGATCGTGCGTGCGGTCGCGCTGGCGAGCGCTGAGCGGCCCGACGCCGTCAGCCGCTTCGACGACGACGCGCTGGTCGCACCGGCGGGCATTCACGTCGGCATCGCGGTGGCCATCCCGGGCGGCCTGGTCGTGCCTGTAATCCGGTCGGCCGACACCAAGCGCGTCGGCGAGATCGCGATCGAGTCACGCAGCCTGGCGGGACGCGCGCGCGAGGGCACGATCACGCCGCAGGAGCTCGAGGGCTCGGTCATCACGATCAGCAACCTGGGCATGTTTGGGATCGACCGGTTCATGGCCGTGATCAACCCGCCCGAATCGGCGATCCTGGCGGTGGGACGCGCCGCGCCCAGCGCGGTCGTGGTAGACGGCGCCGTCGTCGTGCGCGACGTCATGACCCTGACGCTCTCGGTCGACCACCGGGCCGTCTACGGGGCCGAAGCCGCGACGTTCCTGGTCCGCATCGCGGAGCTCCTGGAGCGACCGGGAGCGCTTGTGTTGTGATCGTCGGGCCCATCCGAACGGCGAGCGATGACTAGCCGTTCGGCCAGTTTTGCCCTGACGGGGACTGGGTACCATGAGTTCGAAGGTGTGATCCCGGTGGTTTCGCCATGTATGGCGCAAAAGGAGCGACATGGAACAGTCCCCACAGGTCAGCGACACGCAGGCGATCTTCACCGAGCCCGGTGAGCGCGGCTACGGGTCGGTGCGGCGGGCCGATCCACGCATCCTCCAGATGATCGCCAAAGCCGTCGGTGGGGCGCCGTCCGTCGTCAACATCGGAGCCGGTACGGGCGCCTACGAGCCACCGAATCGTCGTGTGGTCGCGGTCGAGCCCAGCGAGCGGGTGATCGCCCAACGGCGCACCGGCGCGGCGCCGGTCGTCAAGGCCGCGGTCGAGGCGCTCCCCTTCAAGGACGGCGGGTACTCCGCCGCCATGTCCGTGCTGACGATCAATCACTGGGACGATCCACTGGCGGGCCTGCGCGAGATGCGCCGGGTCGCGCGACGGCGGGCCGTCGTGCTGACCCTCGACCCGACCGCCATCGGGGGCTTCTGGCTCTACGACTACTTCCCGGAGATCTCGCGGCTGGACGCGGAGCGGTTCCCCACGATGGACGCCGTGACGGGTGCGCTGGGCGGCGACGTGCGTGTCGAGACCGTGCCGATTCCCCACGACTGTCGCGACGGGTTCCTGGGGGCGTACTGGCGGCGTCCGTCCCAGTATCTGGTCCGGCACGTGCGTCGGGGCATCTCCACCCTCGCGGCCGTCGGCGACGATGTGCTCCTGGAGGGCCTCGGCCGGCTGGCCGACGATATCCGCGTGGGTGACTGGGAGCGCGACAACGGCTGGCTCCTGGACCGGGATGAGATCGACCTGGGCTACCGTCTGGTGATCGCCGAGTACGGAGACCCGCCCGCGAGGTGACCGTCTACGATCGGTGCGTGGCGCTGTTGCTGACGACCGACCGCATCGAGTACCTGGAGGCATGGGCCCTGCAGCGGGAGCTGGCGGGCAGACGTGCCGCGAGCGCGCTGCCCGACGTGGTCTGGCTGCTCGAGCATCCACCGGTGTACACGTATGGTCGTCACGGCACACGCGCCGACCTGTACGCCGACGACGCGATGCTGGCAGCGCTCGGTGCGACGTGCGTCCAGAGCGACCGTGGCGGCCAAATGACCTGGCATGGCCCGGGACAGACCACCGCCTACGTCATCGCGGACGTCCGCCGGCACGGCGGAGTGCGCAGGTTCGTCGCCGCACTCGTGGGCGCGATGGGCGACGCCGCCGGCATCGCGACGGCGACCGCGGACGACGATGCGATGGGCCTGTACGTCGATGGCCGCAAGCTCGGCAGCGTGGGCATCAGGGTGAGCGGCGGCATCGCGACGCACGGGCTCGCGCTCAACCGCGATCCCGATCTCGGCTGGTTCGCGCGGATGTCCGCGTGTGGCGCCCCGGACGTCGCGGCCACGTCGATCCTCGCGGAAGGCGGCGATTCCGATCGCAGCCGCACGGAGTCCGCCCTGGCCACGGCGCTCGCCGAACGCCTGGGTTTCGACGAGCTGGTCCCCGTCGCCGTCGAGGACCTGCTGGGCGCCGTCAGATCCGGCCCTTCGGGACTGCCGAGAAACACCTCCCGCGAAGGATAGCGAGCGAAAACCGAGCCAGACGACGGTTGCAGCCGCTCACCAAGAGGGAGTTCCGAGACAGTCTCTTTAGGCGAGGAGCTGTTCCCAGGCGACGAGCGCGGCGGCGACCAGGGCGTCGTCGTCAGGGTCGATGCCGGCCCGGGCTACCCATTCGGCCAGCGTGGGCCAGTCGACCTCGAACGGCTCCACGTCGGGGTGCTCGTGCCGCAGGACCGTGGCCGCACGCTCCGCGATCACCATACGTTGACCCCCGCCGCGCCGGCCAGCACCATCACCAGGGCGCCGTAGCCGTAGTAGCCCAGCACGAACAGGATCACCGACAGCGCGCAGAGCAGCAGCGCCAGGAGCCCCCATGCCGCGCGTGGCAGCCCGTCGGCGCCCAGGGTCCATCCGCGCTCCGGCGGGGCGCCGCGTCGACGTGGGCGGTCGTCGTCGGGGGTCATGCCCTTCGAGCTTAGCTCCCCATCCCGGATGTCCTGCCCGTTTTGGGCGGCGTGGGAGTCTGCGTGTACTAGTCTCGGCACAGAGAAAGCCATCGCGGGAGACACGAGCATGGCCGTCGAGGTCGGACAGGAAGCACCGGATTTCACGCTGAAGAATCAGCTCGGCGACGAGATCAGCCTGTCGAGCTTCCGTGGCGACAAGAACGTGGTGGTGATGTTCTATCCGCTGGCGTTCAGCGGGACATGCACGACCCAACTGACGGGTGTGAGTCACCGCGAGGAGGAGTACTCCGAGGAACAGGCCCAGGTGCTCGGCGTCTCGGTCGACAGCCATCACGCGCAGGCCGCGTTCAAGGCGTCGCTGGGACTGACCGACACGATGCTGCTGGCGGACTTCGAGCCCAAGGGCGCGGTCGCTCGTGCGTACGGCGTCTACCTGGACGAGCGCGGACATTCCGGGCGTGCGATCTTCGTCATCGACAAGGCCGGGATCGTCCGGCGGGCCGAGTTCACCCGCCCGCCCGACGTTCCGGACGAGGACGCCGCCTTGGCGGCGCTGAACGCCTGCAACACCTGACTTCGCAAGCTCACCCCACCGACCGACGAGGAGACCCATCATGGCCGTTTGCGCACACAGCATCTGCACCTGCGAGGCCGCCGAAGGAAGCCAGTACTGCTCAGCCTTTTGCGAAGGGAACCCCGACGCGCAGGAGTGTCACTGTCACCACCAGGGTTGCGCCGCCCCGCACCACCACTGAGCTTGACCTCCAGTGGTTCGAGACGCCGCCGGCGTCGCGAGCGTCGTGACGCCGGCGATGCTCGAAAGGGTCAGCCTTCGTACTTGAACGACAGGTTCATCCGCGCGCGGAAGCGCACGATCTTGCCGTCGTCGATCGACACGTCGAGCTTGGTGACCTCCGCGACACGCAGATCGCGCAGGCTGCCGGAGGCGGTTTCGATCGCCGTGCGGGCAGCTGCTTCCCACGACTCGCTGCTGGTTCCGACGACGTCGATCACCCGGTACACGCTCTCATCAGCCATGACAAGCACCCCATTCTCAGTTGGTCTGGAACATCCGGACCCTCGTGGCGATACGCACGAAGTGCGCCGGATCATACGTGTCGCGGACCCTCGGCCGGGGGCGCATCGAGCCCACGCAGCGCGAGCTGGCCGCAGGCGGCGTCGATGTCGGCGCCACGGGAGCGGCGCACCGACGGGGTGACCCCGGCGCGCTCGAGCGCGGCGATGAAGGTCTCGCGGCGCGTGGAGGAGCTGCCCCGGTAGGGCCCCTCCGTCGGGTTGTACTCGATGATGTTGACGTGGTAGTTGCCGTCGCGCACGAGCGACGCGAGACGAGCCGCGTCCGACACCGAGTCGTTGATCTCGTGCAGCAGCAAGTACTCGATGAACACGCGCCGGCCCGTGGTGTCACAGTACCTGCGACAGGCCGCCAGCAGGTTGGCGATCGGCCAGCGGTTGTTGATCGGCATCAGGGCGGACCGCGTCGTGTCATCGGCGGCGTGTAACGAGATCGCCAGGCGCACCCCGAGGGGATGGCGTGACAGCTCGTCGATGCCCGGCACCCACCCGGCCGTCGAGATCGCGACCTTGCGCGTCGACAAGCCCAGCTCGGCCGGGTCGCAGATGCGTGTCGCCGCGGCGAGCACCGCCTGCAGGTTCTGCAGCGGCTCACCCATTCCCATGAATACGACGTTGGTCACGCGGGCGTCGTCGCGCTCCGCCGCGGCGGCGGCGAGCACGACCTGGTCGACGATCTCCTCGTCGGTCAGGTTTCGCCCTGCTCCGAGTCGCGCGGTGGCGCAGAACTTGCACCCGAGCGCGCACCCGACCTGACTCGAGACGCAGACGGTGCGCCGGCCCTTGGCGTGGGCGATCGATACGGTCTCGATCCGTGCGCCGTCGGCGGCGCGCAGGGCCCACTTGACCGTGTGATCGACTGAGACGGCGGTCGCCTCGGGCGTGACCGACCAGAGCGGGAACGCCTCGGCCAACAGCTCGCGGAGGGCCTTGGGCCACGTCCCGATCGCATCCCAGCCGGCGGCCCCATGGCGCTTGGCCTCGGCCGCCTGGCGGGCACGATAGGCAGGTTCGCCCAGATCGGCCAGAAACGTCTCGAGCGCGCCGCTCACGGTGTCGCCGCCGACGGCAGGGCCTTGGGGCCGTTGGCGAACACCGGCCAGGCCGCCTTCTCGGCCCCATCCGCGCGCAGCAACCCGGCGTGACGCCCCGAGCTGTCGACGACCGACCCCCAGACGACGAGCCGGACCCGTGGCTGGGCGGCCAGGCGCTGCAGCGCCTGGGTCAAGAACGCCGCCTGATCCGCCTCCGTCAGTCCGCCGGGCGGCGTCGAGTAGACGAGCCGCGTGATCAGTACGGGCGCCCCGGGGGCGAGCTTGTCGAGTTCTTGAATGAGCCGGGGCATCGTGGCGAATGATGGCACCGCGTCCGAGGGCGCGCTGGGCGGGATGCTCGGCTCCAGGTGCTGGGCGACCGCGTCCATGCGCGGCGACAGAACAGCGAGCCCTGCGACCCAGTCGAGTACGCTCACGCCGCCGGTCGGGGGCGCGCTCGCCTCGATGCCGGCGGCGCTGCTGCCCACGATGATGGCGTCGGGGGTCACCGCTTTGATCTCGGACGACGCCCGGCTGAGCAGGCCGGCGTAGATCGCGGGCGAGGCGGGGTTGGTTCCGCCGGCGTCCCATTGCGGCATCAGCTTGAGCGGGTTGTTGGGCTGGTCCCACGGCTCGTAGATGCGGACCCGTGTGTGCCCCTGTCCGCTGTAGCGCGTCGCGAACGCCCGCACGAACGCCCCGTAGGCGTCCACGTCCGGCGCCGCCTCGGGCCCCTTGCCGCCGTTGGCCCACTCCGGCGATCCGGTGAAGACGACGATCGGCGCGATGCGGCGCGTGGCCAGGCCGTCCAGCACCTCGTCGTAGCGCGTCCATTGGTAGGCGGGGTCGGCCGGATCGGCGGGGGTGGCGGGGCGCGCCGGGGCGACGGCCGGCCATGACACCTCGACGCGAGAGAACGTGACGCCGCTCGCGGCGATCCGATCCAAGCGAGCGGCGACGGGCACGTCGATGGCCCCGGTGATCTGGTCGTCCTGCAGAGCGACGGTCAGCGCTCCGGCGCGAAAGGGGCTTCCCTGCGCGGGATCGGAGGACGTGGAACCGCCGTTGGCGGCGACCAGCACCAACATCGCGGCCAGGGCCAGCACCATCCCGACACCCGTGACGAGGATGAGGAACCGTCCCCTCACCGCAGCGCCTCCGCGATCCGGCGAAGCTCCGACGGGATGTCGCCACCGGGCTGGATGGCCAACTCGGTGACGCCGTCGCGGGCCATCTGATCGGCGCGGTCGCGAAGCTGCGACGCCGTCCCGCAGAAGCCGAACCGGCCGATGTTGTCGGCCGTGGCGACGGCGGCGTCGCTGGGCAGCACGATTTCGGTCAAGTGGCCGCGGTGGAGCTCCTGGTGCCGTCGATCGACGGGAAGCGCGGCGGTCACCTCACGAATGTACGCCTCCGCCTGAGCGCGAAGCCCGGCATCGAGCCCCTCCAGACGCCACGGCTGCTCGCAGAACGCATGGAAGGCGACCGCGACCACCGGCCCGACGGCGGCGCGCAGGCGCGGGCTGTCGAGCGGCTCGTCAGCGGCGGCGACCGCGCCGACGGCGTGGACCACCAGGGGCAGATCGGGGCCGATTGCCTCCCGCACCCGGCCGAGGCCACCGGGGAAGAACACGCCCGTCATCACGCCGTCGCCGATGCGGCGGGCGAGTGCCTGCGCCCGCTGACCGCGGCACGAGACGTAGATCGACACGGGTGCGCCGGCGCCCTCGGCGCCCCGCACCGGGATGGGTCGCACGGGCCTGCCACCCTCGACGTGCGCTATCTCATCGCCGGCCAGCCGGGCGCTAAGATCGCGCACCTCGGCCTCCAGTGCCGCCAGTCGCACCGGTCCGAGCCCCAGCGTGAACCGGCCGGTGAATCCGGCCCCCACCGCGACGACCACCCGATCCGGGGCGAGGGCCGAGAGCGAGCGCAGCGACGCGGCCGTCGCCACCGGGGTGCGCAGGCCCGGCACGACGACCCCGATGCCAATGCCGATCCGCGACGTGCGCTCGGCGGCGCGCGCCAGCGTCACGACGGGGTCGTGGTAGAGCAACGGCGAGTCGTAGCACCAGGCGCGATCGAACCCCAGGTCCTCGGCCAGGGCGATGTGCGCCGGGGTGTCGCGGACGGGCGCGAAGAACGCCGACAGCTTCACGGGGCGCCCGCCAGGCCCTCGTCCACGGCCGGCGGCTCGCGGTAAACGATCACCTCGCGGAAGTTGCGGCGGCCGACGGCCAGCACGAACGTCGCGATCAGGGCGGCCAGGCCCGAGAACACGGCCATCGTCGCCGTCAACCCAATCGCACGCGAGAGGTATCCCAGGCCCACGCTCGGCACCGTACCGGCATAGCAGCACATGTAGAGGGCCGAGACGAGCTTGCCGCGCTCCTGCATCGGAACGACGCAACTGCAGATCGTCGTACCGCCCTGCAGGATCAGGCCGTTGGTGAAGCCAACCACGGCGGCGGCCACGATGACGAGCACGACCGTCCCGACCCAGGCGGCGCCGACCACCAGCAACGAGGCGATCGTCGATGCCACGACGCCGACCATCACGGCGCGACGGGGCTCGAGGCCCCGGAAAAAGAAGGGGGTGAAGCCGCCCGTTGCCAGGATCAGGAAGCCCACCAAGCCGACCAGCGCGAGGTTGCGCTCACCGAGCGTGTCGACCATGTAGAGCGGCGCGAGCGACAGGAACGTGGCGTCCAGGAAGCTCATCAGGAACCCCGCGGGGGCGATGAAGGTCACGAAGCCACGCAACTGCCCGGCGGGAACCCCGACGCGGACCGCGAATCGCCCGGTGCCGCGCCTGCGCGTCAGCGTCTCGGGGGCGGCCAGGATGGCCACGATCCCCACCACCATCAGCAGCGCATGGCCCTGAAAGGGCCGGTGGATCGGGTCGGATCCGTACTGGGCCATCAGCCCGGCCAGGCCGGGGCCGAGGCCGAAGCCCACGCGGAAGCCCATCCCCGCGAGCTGCGCGGCCAGCGGGCGACGATCGGCGGGAGCGTGATCGACGACGAACGCCGCGCCGACCCCCAGGAACATGCCGATGGCGAGGCCCTGCAAGACCCGCCCGGCAAACAGCATCGGAACGGACGTGGTGAAGCCGAACAGCAGGGACGCGGCGCTGATGATCGCCATCGCCGGCAGGATCAAGCGCTTGCGCCCCAGGATGTCGCTGAGGTTGCCGGCGACGAGCATGGTCGGGACGACGGTCGCCGTATAGGTGGCAAAGAGCAAGGCGATCGTTCCGGCCGAGAGCCCGAACCGGTCGGCGTAGAGCGGGAACAGGGGCGTGACGATGCTCGTCCCCATCGTGAACACGACCATCCCGACAAACGCCAGCCACGATCCTCGGGTCACAGGAGGGGCTTTCGGTCGACCCCGGCGAGCCGTGGTACGTACGCGGCGCTGGCTGCTGCGAGCAGCAGGAACCCGACCGCGGCGAACAGGGCGTTGCGGAACCCGACGGCGATCAGCTCGCGTACCCCGGCGATCGCCCGCACCGTGGCGCGCTCCGATCCCGCCGGGATGGCCGCGTGCATGATCACGCCGAGCACCGCGGTGCCGAGCGCGCCGCCGGTGTAGCGGCTGATGTTCGGGAGCGCCGATGCGACGCCGAGCTGCGCGGTCGGCACGTCACTGATCGCGCTCGTCTGGATCGGCGACGACGCCATCGCCAGGCCGATGCCGAACATGAAGATCCCGGGCAGGATCGCGGGATAGGACTCGGCCTGGGCGGCGAATGCCGTGGCGAGCGCCCCGGCCGCCGACAGCAGGTAGCCGGCGGTCGCCATTCGCGCGGGGCCCGTGCGTGCGAAGGCCCGACCGGCCAGCGGTGAGACGACGACGAACGACAGCGCGATCGGGGTGATGGCAAGCCCAAGTTGCACGGGACCGAAGCCGAGGACGCGTCCGAGGTAGAACGGCAGCAGGATCAATACGCCGAAGAGCGCTGCGGACGACGCCCACGAGGCGATGTTGGTCGTGCGGACCGAACGGAGGCCGAGCAGACGCAGGTCGAGCAGCGGATCGGCCAGCGAGCGCTCCCGGACGACGAATGCCGCGATCGCGACGGCGCCGACGACCAAGCAGCCAACAGTCGGCATGGATCCGAATCCCCACGCCTCGCCGCGCGAGAGGCCGAGCAGCAGGCCGAGCAGACCCGCGCCGCCCAGGACCGCGCCCGGAAGGTCGAAGGACCGGCGCGCCTCGGTGACCCGGTACTCCGGCAGCACGATCAGGGCGCCGACGAGCACGACCGCCCCGACGATGGGGGTGAACCAGAAGACGCTCCGCCAGCCGAACACGGCCAGGAGCGCACCGGCCACGTTGAGGGCGACGATGGGCGCGATGCTGATGACCGCGGAGTAGATGCCGAGCGCCTGGCCGCGCTCGCGGTGGTTGAAGAGCTCGGCGATGTAGCTGACCGCCGTGGGCGCCATCGCGCACGCCCCCGCCGCCTGCACCACGCGGAACGCAATCAGCGATCCCGCATTCCAGGCGGCCGCGCACAGGATCGATCCCACCATCAGGACGATCACACCGGTCACGAACACCCGGCGGCGCCCGTACAGGTCGCCCGCGCGGCCCGCCACCGGCAGAAGGGTCGCCTGGGTGACGAAGAACGCGGTCACGATCCAGGCGATGGCCGTGATGTCGACGTCCAGGTCCTGCGCCATGGAGGGCATGGCGATGTTGACGATGCTGATGTTCATCACAGACAGCCACATGCCGCTCGCGACGACGACGAGCGCAAACCACCGCTGACGCGGGTGTGTGGCGATACGGGCCCGCACGCCGCGGGCACTCGTGGCGAGCGGAGCCCTCACCCCGTGCAGTGTAGGGACCCCTCCGAACCCGCTCACCACCCGCACAGCCCCCGCGCCAACGTTAACGTTCAGCAAAGCGTGCCTGACACGATTCAGCCGCAATCCCTTTACCCAGGAGGGATCTCGCGAGGCGAACATGACCTTCCGACAATCGGCTTGTGACACGGGCGGTAGCCTTCGCGGCGATGGGACGCGGACGACAGGAGAAGCTCTGGCGCTACACGTCGCTCGTGCGGCTGTGGTCGTGGGCGCTCATCGGCGTCGGCGCGGGGATGTTGGCGTTGGGCGCCGCGTTGCAGGCCGGCTCGACGACCGGCCTGTCACCGACGTGGATCGGCATCGCGGTCGCGGTCAGCGGTCTGACCGGGGCGTTCTTCTATCCGCTCCTGCGGATGTGGCTGCAGAAGACCGCGCCGTCGGGCTACCTGCCGCGCGCGACCCGGCTCACCGGCGCGCGCCGACTCGAGGCCGGCCCCGCGGACTGGCGGCGGTGGGCGGCGCTGACCGTCGCGTTCCTGCTGGTCGCGAGCGCCGCGATGATGGCGTTCCTGGTCGGCGTGCTCCGCGACAGCGGTCCGGACGGCATCGCGGAGGGGGTCGTCGTCGGGGTCGTCGCCGCGTGGGGGCTCGTCACCCTCGGCGATGCCCGCACGATCGAACGGACCGAGCGCGACGAGGGCCGCCGGTACTTCGCGGCCGGTGACCGCCCGACCGCAGCGGGCAACCGGCTGGTCTGGACGCCGATCGAGCGCGCGTAACCTCTCGCGATCGCCCGGGACGATGTTTGGACAAAACCCATCGTGGTAGAATACCCCTCAGGGTATATCTCCCGGTCCCGTTTCGGAGGTGCAGGTGTCATCACGCAAGATCATCATCATCGGATCCGGCCCCGCGGGCCTGACGGCCGCCATCTACGCGGCGCGGGCCAATCTGGAGCCGCTGATGTTCGAGGGCTACGGCGCGGGCGGGCAGCTGATGCTGACGACCGATGTCGAGAACTATCCGGGATTTCCCCAGGGCATTCAGGGACCCGAGATGATGCAGGCGTTTCGCGATCAGGCCGAGCGGTTCGGCACGGAGATCGTGACCGCAGACGTCACGAAGGTCGACTTCTCGTCGCGGCCGTTCGGCGTCTGGGTGGGTGACGAGGAGCACCGCGCGGAGTCCGTGATCGTCTCGACCGGCGCGTCGGCGCGGTGGCTCGGTCTGGACAGCGAGGATCGGCTTCGCGGTCACGGCGTGTCGTCCTGCGCCACCTGCGACGGGTTCTTCTTCAAAGAGCAGCCCATGGTGGTGGTGGGCGGCGGCGACTCGGCCGCGGAGGAGGCGCTGTACCTGGCGCGCATCGGCTCGCACGTCACGCTGGTGCACCGCCGCGACCAGTTGCGCGCATCCAAGATCATGGCCGACCGCGTACTCGAGCACGACAAGATCACCGTGCGGTGGAACGCCGAGGTGGCCGAGGTCGTGGGTGACGGCAAGGTGTCCGCCGTGCGCGTTCGCGACCTCGTCACGGGCGAGACCGAGGACATCCCGGCCGCAGCAATGTTCGTCGCGATCGGCCATACCCCCAACACCGAGCTGTTCGCCGGACAGCTCGACCTGGACGAGGACGGCTACATCGTGGCCGACGGGACCCGCACCAACATCGACGGCGTGTTCGTCAGCGGCGACGTGCAGGACCGCGTGTACCGGCAGGCCGTCACCGCGGCCGGCAGCGGCTGCATGGCCGCCATCGACGCAGAGCGCTGGCTGGAGACCACCACCCACGAACCCGCGGGCGCGTCCGCGTAACCGCACGACGAAGGGAGCTGCAAATGGCTGAGAACGTGGTCGAGATCACGACCGACAACTTCCAGGGCACGGTGCTCGAAAACGAGAAGCCCGTGCTCATCGACTTCTGGGCCGAGTGGTGTGGCCCGTGCCGGATGATCGCCCCGGTCATCGAGGAGATCGCCTCGGAGCACGGTGAGATACTCGTCGGCAAGGTCGACATCGATGCCCATCCGGCCCTGGCCCAGCGCTACGGGATCACCGGCATCCCGTTCATCGGTCTGTTCGAGAACGGCATCCTGGCCAAGCAAGCCGTCGGAGCGATGCCCAAGGCGATGCTCGAGCAAAAGCTCGGGCTGTCGTAGGAGCGACCATGCCCACGTACGATCTGGTCTGTGACACCTGCGAGCACGGCTTCGAGACCTTCCGTCAGGGGTTCCTGCGCGACGAGGATCGCGTGTGCCCCGAGTGCGGCACCACCGAGGCCCGCCAGCTGATCACCGGGTTCATCTCCTTCAAGCCGACCCGCGAGGCGGCACCGGTCAACATGCAACGGGTTGGCGGCGGCGGCTGTTGCGGCGGCGGCTGCGGCGGACACTAAGATGGCGGCCCAGGCGCCGCACACCCGCGAGCAACTGGTCGCGCGCCTTCGCCGCGCCGAGGGGCAGCTTCGGGGGGTCCAACGTATGCTGGGCGAGGACGCCGAGTGTCGCGAGGTGCTGACCCAGCTCGCGGCGGTCAAGGCGGCCGTCGACCAGGTGGGATTGCTCCTGATCACCGAGCGCCTGCGCTCATGCGTCACCTCCGGCGAGGACGGCTGCGTGGAGGACTTCGACGCTGCCGTCGCCACGTTCCTCCGCCACGCCACCCTCGCGCACTGACCAATCGGCGCGGGCGGTGGGTTCGGAGCCGCGGTCAGCCGAGCAGGGCGGGCAGTTCGTCGAGGCTTGGCAGCCGGGGTTCCGGGGCGTCGGGCGGGGTGGCCGAGCGGTCGAGCAGGGCGACGCGCATCCCCGCTGCGCGCGCGCCGTCGCCGTCGCGATGGGGGTCGTCGCCGACGTGGAGCGCGGCCGTCGGGGTGACGTCGAGGGCCACGAGCGCATGCAAGAAGACAGCCGGGTCGGGCTTCCATGCGCCGACGACGGCGCTTGCGCTGACCGCGGCGAAGCGGTCCCCGATTCCGAGGCCCGCCAGCACCGACGGCAGCGAGCAGTCCCAGTCGCTGACGACCGCGCACCGGATCCCGCGGGAGGCCAGGGCGTCCAGCGTCGGCACGACATCCGGAAACAGGCGGTAACGCAAGCCATCGTCGAGGACCCGCTGGGCGGCCGCGACTGGGGCCCGCCACGGCAGCCCGACGCCGAACCCCCCCCCCCACAGCCGACGCAGGGACGCCAGCC